>CAUJGH010000586.1 GCA_963169575.1 Myxococcota bacterium
GCCGGGCCGGCGAGGCCTTCGCGGTCGAGCATCCCGCGGTAGGACGGCAGGTGGCCATACATGACGAGGTTCTTCGCGGTCCAGGCGCGGGCGCCGTCCGGATCGTTCGTGAGCGCGATCGGGATGCCCGCGGCGATGCGCGGCGCGGGCCGGCCCGCGGCGCGCGCCGAGGATTCGAGCTTCGGGGCGACGTGGGTCGCGATCGTCTTCGGCCCCGTCATCCAGAGGATCGTGCCGTCGGCGAGCTCGCCCGTCAGCTTCAGCATGACGTCGCCCATCGCGGCGACGAGCAGCGCCGGCGGCGGCGCTTCGATCGAGAGCGTCGTCGCGACACGGTAGAGCTCGCCCTGGTATTGCACCGGCTTGCCGCTCATGAGCGGAACGAGGACGTCGAGGTATTCGCGCATGTGGCGCGCGGGCTTCGCATACGACAGGCCGAACATGTCTTCGATGACCAGCTTGTGCGACAGGCCGAGTCCGAGCGTGAAGCGCCCGCCCGCGGCCATGTTCGCGCTGACGGCTTCCTGGGCCATCGCGAAGGGATGGCGGGGATAGGTCGGGACGACGGCCGTCCCGAGCTCGATGCGCTGCGTCTCGCGCCCGACGATCGCGAGCGCCAGGATCGCGTCGAGCGCGAAGATGTTCGCCATCCACATCGACGCGAAGCCGCGCCGTTCGATCTCGATGCCCCGGGCCACGAGGGCGTCGAGGGTATTGTTGCGACCGCTGTCGCTGGTCATGATGCCGATGCGCATGGGGGGACCTCCTCGCGGCCACGCTATCACGTTCCGTCCGGCGCGAGACTGACCCGCCGTCGCGGCAGGCCCGCGGTCGGCGGCCGATTCGAGCTCCCGCCGAAGGCGCCGGGATTCACGCAGAGGGCCGAGCGATGCAGGACGAAACGGGACGATCGATCCAGATCCGCGCCTTCGCCGAGGCAGACGAGCAAGGCGTCGTCCGGCTCTGGGACGACTGCGGGCTGACCCGCGCCTGGAACGACCCCCGCAAGGACATCGCCCGCAAGCTCGCCGTCCGCCGCGATCTCTTCCTCGTCGCCGCCGATGCCGGAAGGATCGTCGGCTCGGTCATGGTCGGCTACGACGGCCATCGCGGCTGGATCAACTATCTCGCCGTCGCGCCCGCCTATCAGAAGCGGGGCGTCGGCCGAGCATTGATGGCCGAGGCCGAGACGCTGCTCCTGCGCGAGGGCTGTCCGAAGGTCAACCTCCAGGTGCGTGCCGGCAACGAGGGCGTCGTCGCGTTCTACCGGAGGCTCGGCTACGACGTCGAAGAGCTGGTGAGCATGGGCAAGCGGCTGATCCCGGACCTGCCGGAAAGCGACTGAAGGAGCGGGGGCGCCGGGGCACGGCCTCTCGCCGGGGAATTCGAGAGCAAGAATCGGAGCGACCTGCGCGAGGCGATGGCCGATGCTGCCGCCGTCGAATCGACGAGGAGACGCGCAATGAGCCCGCCCTGCAGCGCAAGGCCCGCCGGCCGCGAAGCACGTTCGAAAGCGCGCGCGGGAACCCAAGCGCGCGCAGAATCCATCGAACGCGATCCGCGCTGGGCCGCGCTCGTCGCCCGGGATCGCGCGGCCGACGGGCGCTTCTTCTATTCCGTCTCGACGACGGGCGTCTTTTGCCGCCCGTCGTGTGGCGCGCGGCGGCCGCGACCGGAGAACGTCGCCTTCCACGCGAGCGCCGCCGACGCCGTCCGCGCCGGCTTTCGGGCCTGCCGGCGCTGCCGCCCCGAATCGCCGACCGCCGCCGATCGCCATGCCGAGACGATCGTATCGCTCTGCCGATTCATCGAGACGAGCGAGTCGGCGCCGAGCCTGCGCGTGCTCGCCGAGCGGGCGGGGCTGAGCGTTCATTACCTCCATCGCCTCTTCAAGCAGGCGACGGGCCTGACGCCGAAGGCCTATGCCGCCGCCCATCGCTCGCGGCGCATGCGCGACGCCCTCGATCGGCGGGGCTCGGTGACCGAGGCGATCTACGACGCGGGCTATTCGTCGAGCGGGCGCTTCTACGCCGAGTCGGACCGGATGCTCGGCATGCTGCCGAAGCGCTTTCGTCAGGGCGGAGCGCAGACGCCGATCCGCTTCGCGATCGGCGAATGCTCGCTCGGCTCGATCCTCGTCGCGGCGAGCGAGCGCGGCGTCTGCGCGATCCTGCTCGGCGACGATCCCGACGCGCTGGCGCGCTCGCTGCAGGACCGCTTCCCCAAGGCGGAGCTCCGCGGCGGGGAGGCCGAGTTCGAGGCGCTGGTCGCTCGCGTGATCGGATTCGTCGAAGCGCCGGCGCTCGGCCTCGATCTTCCCCTCGACATCCGGGGCACCGCCTTCCAGCAGCGCGTCTGGCAGGCACTGCGCGCGATCCCGGCCGGCGAGACGGCGAGCTATGCGGAGATCGCCGCGCGAATCGGCGCACCCAGGGCGACGCGCGCCGTTGCGGGCGCCTGCGCGGCGAACGCGCTCGCGGTCGCGATCCCGTGTCATCGCGTGGTTCGGAGCGACGGTGCGCTCTCGGGCTATCGCTGGGGCGTCGAGCGCAAGCGGGCGTTGCTGGAGCGGGAACGAAAAGTGAAGCCGATCCGGACACGACGAGACTGACGAATCCGAGCTGGGCGCCGCCGCGCTTCGTCGCCGCGCCGCTCAGCCGTGATAGATGCGCGGCTCCCGCAGCGCGGCCGCGATCCATTTCGCGACCTTCGGCTCGGCGACCACCGCATCGCAGTAGGCCTTCGCATTCTCGTCGAGTGGAACGCCATAGCTGCGAAAGCGGAAGACGACCGGGGCGTAGAAGCAATCCGCAGCACTGAAGGCGCCGAACAGGAATGGCCCCCCGGCGCCGAATCGCTCGCGACAATCGCGCCAGATCGTCTGGATTCGCACTGCGTCGGCGAGCGCCTCGGGAACGTGTCCCTTGCCCGGCGCGTTCGCCTGGATGTCCATCGCCATGTTCGAGCGCAGCGCCATGAATCCGGAATGCATCTCGGCGCAGACGCTGCGCGCGATCGCCCGCGCGGCCGCATCCGCTGGCCAGAGCCCCGCCTTCGGGAAGCGCTCGTTCAGATATTCGACGATCGCGAGCGAATCGCCGATCGCGAGCCCGCCATCGATCAGCAGCGGGACCTTGCCGCTCGGCGACAGGCGCCGGATCTGCCCATGCCAATCGGGATCCGCCGTCGAAATCAGCCGCTCCGCGAACGACGCTCCGGTCTGCTCGAGCGCGAGCCAGGCGCGCAGCGACCAGGATGAAAAATTCTTCGATGCGATCACCAGCTCGAATGCCATGTCGTCTCCCTCCCCTCTCGAAAGGCCCGGATCAGGGCCCCGATGCTCGCGCGTCCGTCGCCGGGTCGGCGACGACCTCGACCGTGCCCGCCTTGCCATCGACCCGCAAGCGCTGACCCGATCGCAGCCGCAGGCTCGCCTCGCGCGCTGCCACCACCGCCGGGATCCCCATCTCCCGCGCGACGACCGCGGCATGGCTGATGTTCGAGCCGGTGTCGATCACGACGGCGCCGGCCACGAGAAAGAGCGGCGCCCAGCTCGGATCCGTCGCCGGCGCGACCAGCACGTCGCCCGCCTCGAATTCGAGCGCCGGATCGGAAGGATCGAGCACCACCCGGGCGACGCCTTCGTGGATCCCCGCGCTCGCCCCGAGCCCGTCGATGCGGTCCCCGACGACGACGCCGTTCGCCGAGTCCGGCGACTCGCTCCGGCGCGCGGGCTCGAGCTTCCCGGGCATGCCCTGCCAGCTCTCGGGCAGCTCGAAGCGCTCGTAGGTCTCAACGAGCGCGCGCCGCGACTCGACACGCGCGCGCAGATCCGCGGGCGGATCGAGCAGCTCGCTCCGCGTCGCGAGGAAGACATCGTCTTCCCCGGCGAGGATCCCCGCGCGCACGAACCCCCGCGCGAGCATCCGCGCCGCCGCTCGCATGCCATCGAGGGCGATCGTCAGCGTGGCGCGGCCGGCCTCGCGCATGGGGAGGCAGGTCGCCGCCAGCGAGAGGACCCGATCGAGCGCGTCGCGGTCGCTCGCGGGAGTCGCCGCGCGCAGGGCCGCCTCGAGGCGCCCCCGCTCCCGAACGGCACGCGACTCGCGTGCCCGCGGATCGTCGGCCTCCGGGAGCTTCGCATAACGTGCCGCGAGCGCGCGCACCGGCGCCGGATCCTCCCGCCAGGAGCGGCTCGCGATCTCGCCCTCCCGCGCGCCGTGGAACCCGTGCTCGCCCAGGAATGCCTCGAGCGAAAGGCGGCCCCGGGACAGATCCCAGACCGCCACCGCCGTCTCGAACTCCTCCATGCCGGGGTAGCCGATCATGAGGGCATTGGCGGCATCGGGCTGGCCAGCCGCTGCCGCTGCGGTCGAGAGCGCGGTCACCGCCTCGGTCGAGAGCAGCGAGACGACGATATGGTCGCAATCGGCGCGCTCGAACAGCTCGAGCCCTTCCCGGAAACATCGCATCGCCGCTTCGGCCGAGCCTTCGTCGACGGCCCGCGTCGCTGCCCGCCACCACGCGATCGCCTCCGCGCGCGTCGCTCGCAGCCGCGCGGGCGAGGTCGCGATCGCCGCCGGTCGCCGCTCCGCGATCGCCTGCTGCCGCGCTTCGGCCGAATCGGTCCCTGCCGCGCTCGATCCGGCCCCGGCCCGCACGCTCACAGCCGGAGCGTCGCCGAAGACCTGGCGCTGGGTCGCAGCCCCCTGCCCCATGCCGCCGAGGCCGCGTTCGTAGAGCACGCGCCAGGTATCGACGTTCGCCGAGGGACGTCCGTAGAAGATCGACCAGCCCCAATCGTCGACGGACTCGGGGAGCGCGAGCTCCCGGGCATCGAGCAGCCCGAGATCGAAGGCGCCGCGGCGAACGGCGCGCTCGCCGATCTCGCCCCAGATCGACCAGTTGAGCGGCGACGCCACGCCCGGGAAGACGCCCTTCTCGTTCGCTCTCGACCAATGAGCGCGCCGACTGATGTTGTGCAGGACGTTCGGCGCTTCGGGATCCATGAAAACTCGCTCGCGACCGCGTAGCGGCCGTCGGCTCGGACGGCCTCAGTTGGTGAACAGGAATCCTTCCTGATACGAGCCCGCGAGCCGGCCCAGGCCGCGCGCACGCGCCGCCGTCGCCCACATCCGGATCATCAGGATCGGGTCGGCCGTCGGAAATCCGTCGGGCGCGGAGGTGCGATCGGCGAGGAAGCGGCCCTCCTGGAACGCGTCCTCGAGATCGATCTCGACGGCGACTCCGCGCGGCAGCTCGAAGACGGCGGGGGTCCCGTCGGCGTTGCGCAGGACGCGCGGCGCCGTGTCGAAGACGCTGAGTTCGCCGTCGACGAAGACGCAGCCGAGCGAGGTATCGGGACTCGCCGAAAAGGCGCGATCGCGATGGGTCATGCTGTTCACCGTGATGAAGAGATCCCGCTCGACGCCGGTCATCAGGAGGGCGACGAGGCGGCCCATCTGGCGCAGATCGCGCGGCCCCCAGGACCGATCGCGAAAGCCGGGAACGCCGACGAGCCGATCGTCGCCGATCCGGCCCGAGGCGCGGACACCGGCCTGGACATGGGCCTGCTGCATGCCGTCGCCGAGGCGGAAGAGCGAGCCGAAATCGATCGGCGGCGTGAACGCGGGAAACTCGAGCTCG
The DNA here is from genome assembly GCA_963169575.1 of Myxococcota bacterium. Classification (GTDB taxonomy): domain Bacteria; phylum Myxococcota_A; class UBA9160; order UBA9160; family UBA4427; genus UBA4427. The sequence goes on from CAUJGH010000586.1 coordinate 5,647, forward strand.
AGCGCGAGAGAAGGACAGACGACGCGGGCATTCTTCCAGGGATCGACCTCGAGCGAGAGGAGCGAGGATCGCAGCGGCTCCTGCGTCTCGACGCGCAGCGACTGCGGCGCCCGGCCCGGCCGCTGGAGCGTCACGAGATGATTCCCGACGCCTCGGCCGGGGAGCCAGGAGGCATGGACGAGCAGCGTCGTCCGGCGCTCGAGATCGGTCAGCAGATAGGCCCACGTCTCGCAGTAGGCGGGATCGTCCGACGCATGCGGCGCCTCGTGGATGGGATCGACGGACACGGCCCGCAGTGTAACGTGGCCCCCGCCATGTCGGAAAACCAATTGCTGCTCGCGCACATCGACCGCCCCCTCTCCCTCCCGCGAGAAGAGCGCCTCGCCCTGCTCGGCGGCAAGGGCGACGGACTGATGCGGATGTCCGGAGAGCTCGGCCTGCCCGTTCCCCCCGGCTTCATCCTGACGACTCGCGCGTGTGCGCTGCATCGCGCGCAGGGTTGGACCGCCGAGCTCGAGCAAGCGCTCTGCGACGGCATCGCGTCGCTCGAATCCGAGACCGGCCGGCGCTTCGGGGATTCGGACGGCGCGATGCCGCTGCTCGTCAGCGTGCGTTCCGGCGCGCCGGTTTCCATGCCGGGCATGCTCGATACCGTACTCAACGTCGGCCTCGACGAAGCGGCGATCGCCTTCCTCGAGCGATCGAACCCGAGGCTCGTCGACGAGTGCCGCGAACGGCTCGCCGCCGCATTTCATGCGAGCGTCGGTCATGCGCCGCCGCAGGACGTGCGCTTCCAGCTGCGCGACGCCGTCGAAGCCGTCTTCCGCTCCGCGAACGCTTCGCGTGCCCGTGCCTATCGCCGCCGCGAAGGCCTCGAAGACGAGGGCCTCACCGCCGTGAACGTCCAGACGATGGTCTTCGGCAACCAGGATGCGCGCTCCGCGACCGGCGTCTATTTCACACGCGATCCCGCGACCGGCGAAGACCGGCCCTACGGCGACCTCCTCTTCCAGGCCCAGGGCGAAGACGTCGTCTCCGGACGCCATGCGACCGAGCCCCTCGCCGAGCTCGAGCGCCGTATGCCCGACGTCGCGCGATCGCTCTTCGCGATGGGCCGGCGGCTCGAGCAAGCCTATCGCGACCTCTGCGAGATCGAGTTCACGATCGAGAGCGGCCGGCTCTGGCTGCTGCAGGTCCGTGTCGGCAAACGCAGCGCGCGCGCCGCCCTCCGCATCGCGGCCGAGCTCGCGCTCGATCCCCATTTTCCCCTCGATCGCCGCGAGGCCGTCCTACGCGTTCGAGCGCTCCTGCTCGATCCGCCGCAGATCGCCTCGATCGCGCCGGATTCCCCGCAAGCCGATGATCCCGCCCTGCCGCCCGCCGCATCCCGAGAGCCCTCCGCTTCCCCCATCGCGCGCGGCCTCGGCGCGAGCCCCGGCATCGCGACGGGCGAGATCGCGACGACGACCGAACGCGCGCTCGCGCGCGCCGGCGAGGGCCATGCCGTGCTGCTCGTCCGCCCCGAGACCTCGCCGGACGACGTCGAAGGCATGGCCGTCGCGCGCGGACTCCTGACGGCGAGCGGCGGGCTCGCCAGTCATGCCGCCGTCGTCGCCCGCGGCTGGGGCATCCCCGCCGTCGTCGGGCTCGCCGCGCTGGCGATCGACGACGAAGGCATCGAGATCGCGGGGCGCCGCATCCCCGCTGGCGCCCTCCTCTCGGTCGACGGCACGACGGGCGACGTCTACGCCGGGGCCCTCGAGGTGGAGCGCCGCATCGTCCCCGAAGCCGAGCAGCTGATCGCGTGGGCCAGCGAGCTCGGCGTCGCCTCGGCCCGCGAGAGCGAGATCGAGATCGCCGCAACCGATTCGCAGCCACGGGAGCGCGCATCCGAATGCCAGCCGACGA
>CAUJGH010000587.1 GCA_963169575.1 Myxococcota bacterium
ATCACCCGCGGCGGCAGGCCTGCGAGGCGCGCGACCTGGATTCCGTAGGATCGGCTCGCCCCGCCCGGCACGAGACGCCGCAGGAAGATGACCTCATCGTTCCACTCCCGGACCTCGAAATGCGCGTTCTGGATCCGCGGACGGGAATCGGCGAGCGCGACCAGCTCGTGGTAATGGGTCGCGAAGAGCGTTCGGGCCTCGCCGCCGCGCGTATCGTGGAGATGTTCCGCGACGGCCCAGGCGATCGAGAGCCCGTCGAAGGTCGACGTCCCGCGCCCGATCTCGTCGAGGATGACGAGGCTCCGGCGGCTGACCTGGGAGAGGATCTCCGCCGTCTCCCGCATCTCGACCATGAAGGTCGACTCGCCCCGGGCGAGGCGATCCGATGCCCCGACGCGCGTGAAGACCCGGTCGACGACGCCGATGCGCGCCGCCTCGGCCGGAACGAAGCTTCCGATCTGCGCGAGCAGGACGATCAGCGCGACCTGTCGGAGATACGTGCTCTTGCCCGACATGTTGGGCCCCGTCAGCAGCAGGATCTGGGGCCCGGCCGGATCGAGGCGCGTATCGTTCGGCACGAAGCCGTCCGCGCCGCGCCGCCCGAGCACGGATTCGATCACCGGATGGCGGCCCGCCTTGATCTCGAGCGACTCGCCTTCGTCGACGACGGGCCGGACCCATCGCTTGCGCCGGGCGACCTCCGCGAGCGACGCGAGCGCATCGAGCGTCGCGACCCGTTCGGCCGCGGCTCGGATCGGCGAGCTCGACTCGGCGACCTGCTCGCGCAGCGCTTCGAAGATCTCGCGCTCGAGCTTGGCTGCGCGCTCGTTCGCGCCCATCACCCGCGACTCGACCTCGCGCAGTCGTTCGGTCGAGAAGCGTTCGACGTTCGCGAGGGTCTGCTTGCGTTCGTAGTCCGCCGGGACCTTCGCGAGCTGTGACTTCGAGACCTCGAAGGCATAACCGTGGACCGGATGGAAGCGGACCTTCAGCCCGGGAATGCCGCTGCGCTCCCGCTCCTCGGCCTCGAGGCCGGCGATCCATTCGCGCCCCTTGCTCGCGCTCTCGCGCAGGGCGTCGAGGTCGCTGCGATAGCCCTCGCGGACGTAGCCCGTCTCCTGCGCGCCGCGCGAGCCGCGCGCGATGACCGGCGGCTCGTCGATCAACGCCCGCTCGAGCAGCTCCTGCAGCTCCGGGAGCGGCTCGGGCGCTTCGAGCGAGACCGCGGCCCGCCTTTCCCCGGCGAGCAGCGCCTCCCCGGGCGCCGCGTCTTCCTCCTGCAGCACGGCGACGATCTGCGGCAACGCCCGCAGCGACGCCCGCAGCCCCCCGAGATCCCGGGGCACCGCTCCCGGTCGGATCGCCTTCGCGAGCAGCCGCTCGAGATCGCGGACTCCAGCGATCGCCTCGCGCAGTCGTCCGCGCAGGCGATCCCGCTCGACCAGCGACTCGACCGCTTCCTGCCGGACCCCGATCTGCCGCGGCGAACGCAGGGGATACGCGACCCAGCGGGCGAGCCTTCGCGCACCGAGTGCGCACGCCGTCAGGTCGAGCTCGGCGATCAGCGTCCCGGAGCGGCCTCGATCTTCACTGTTCTCGAAGAGCTCGAGATGTCGCCGCGTCGCATCGTCGAGGACCACGGTGTCGACGAGCGCATAACGCGTCAGGGCCGGCGGCCGCAGGGCGGCGAAGGGCTGATTGTCCGCCAGATAGTTCGCGACTGCCCGGGCCGCCCGCGCGCCCGGATCGTCGTCCTCGGGCGCGAGTCCCGGCCAGGCCGCCCCGGCCCCGCGCGTCACGAAGGCGCTCGCCGGCACCGGCGTCATCACGACCGGACCCGGCAGGCCCGCGAGCGCCTCCCGACAGGAAGCGAGCGCGTGGGCCGGCACGAGCACCTCCCGAGGTGCGATCCGCGAGAGCTCCTGAAGCAGCGCGTCCGGCAGGTCGTGGCCCGGATCGCCGACCGCGCCCTCGAAGCCGAGCTCGGTCGCCCGAAAATCGCCGGTCGACGCCTCGAGCGCGGCGAGGCCGAAGCGTCGCCCACCGACCGCCTCCCCGCTCTCGGGCCACCAGATCGCGACCAGCACCGCGAGCGTCCGGCCATCGATCCCGTCCGGATCCCCGACGAGCCCCGGCGTCACGACCTCGACGACCTCGCGCCGCACGAGCCGCCGCCCCGTCGCCTCCCGCGGATCCTCGACCTGCTCGCAGATCGCGACCCGATGACCGAGCTCGGCGAGCCGTTTGATGTGGCCGTCGGCGGCATGGACCGGAACGCCACACATCGGAATCGCGTCGGGCTTGCCCTTGTCGCGGGTCGTGAGGGCGATGTCGAGCAGCGGCGCGGCGAGCTCCGCATCCGCGAGGAACATCTCGTAGAAATCGCCCATGCGATAGAACACGATCGCGTCGGGATGCTGCGCCTTGATCTTCAGGAACTGCTGCATCATCGGCGTGGCGAGGGCGGCGACGCTCAAGACGCCACCTCCGGCTCTCGCCATGATCGAACGCGTACGGCCCGCGGCTTCATTCGACTAACTCCGACCGAATCGGAACTTCCGGACCGGTTCTTCGGTCTCGGCGCGCACGCTGCCCGAGAGCGGGAGCGAGCGCAGCTGATGCAGCTCGCTCTCGAGCCGGGCGATGGTCGTGCGATGGCGCCGATTCACGATCCGCTGCCGCAGCCAGGCGAACCCGAAGACGAGCGCGCTCCCGGTAGCGCCGAGAACGGCCGCCGCCGAGAGCGCCCACCAGAGCTCGATGCCCGGCAGACGGGCCCACACCAGGTCGACGTCGACCGTCCCGGCGTTGCCCGACCGGAACGACCAGCCCACCCACAAGACACCCAGCGTGATCGCCGCGACGATGCCGGCCCGCAGCCCCTTCATCCGAATGCCTCTCCCCCCGAAGAAGCGCGCACCTCAGCCGATCGCCGAGGCCGCCGACGTCTCGTCCTCGTCGTCTTCGTCGTCGTCCGAGATCTTCGGCGCGTCGTCGACCATCTCCTTCAATTCCTTCCCGACCTTGAAGAAGGGGGTGCGCTTCGCGGTGATGTGCACCGGATCGCCCGTCTTCGGGTTCCGGCCGTCCCGCGCCTCGCGAATCTTCACCTGAAAGGACCCGAATCCGCGGATCTCGATGCGATCGCCGGAGCGCAGCGCCTCGATCATCGCGTCGAAGATCGTGTTGACCACGACCTCGGTGTCCTTCTTCGAAATGTGCGGCGTGCGCCGCGCCACTTCCTCGATCAAACCGCTCTTCGTCATGCAGACCCCCAGACGTCAAGCTCGCCGAAACGGGCCGAGGCAGGAAGGGGCGCCCGGACATGCCGGGCGCCCCCACGACTCACGAATCCGACTGATCCCGCTTCTGGGCCTGCAGCTTCTCCGCGAGCAGATCCCCGAGCGTCGTCGTCTGGCTCGACGACTGCTGGGCCGCCAGCTCTCGCAGCGCAGCCCGCTCCGCCTTGTCGTTCACGGCGCGGATCGACAGCGAGATCTTCCCCTCGTTCGGGTCGACCTTGACGACCAGGGCCGTCACCGAATCCCCGACCTTGAAGAGGTCGGCGGGATTGTCGACGCGCTGCGGGGCGAGCTCCGAGCTGTACACGAGGCCGTCGATGCCGTCCTCGAGTCGCACGAAGACACCGAAATCGGTCACGCTCGTGACCGGGCCGGTGATCTCGCTGCCCACCTTGAACTTGCGCTGGAGATCGTCCCAGGGATTCGGCAGCAGCTGCTTGATGCCGAGGGAGAACTTCTCGTTCTCCTTGTCGATCTTGAGGACGATCGCCTCGACGGTGTCGCCCTTCTCGAAGCGCTCCGAGGGATGCTTGACCTGCTCCGTCCAGGAGATGTCCGAGACGTGCACGAGGCCGTCGATCCCCTCCTCGAGACCGACGAAGATCCCGAAGTTGGTGATGTTGCGGACCTGGCCCGAGACGCGCGTCCCGACCGGATAGCGCTCCTCGATCACCGTCCAGGGATTCTCCTCGATCTGCTTCATGCCGAGCGAGATCTTGCGATCGCGCTCGTCGACGTCGAGGACGACCGCCTCGACCTGATCGCCGATCGAGACGACCTTCGACGGATGCTTGACCCGCTTGGTCCACGACATCTCCGAAACGTGCACGAGACCCTCGATGCCCGGCTCGAGCTCGATGAAGGCGCCGTAGTCCGTCAGCGAGACGACCTTGCCCTGGATGCGCATCCCGATCGGATATCGCATGCCGGCGTCGATCCACGGATCGGGCTGGATCTGCTTGAGACCCAGCGAGACGCGCTCGGCCTCGGCATCGAATTTGAGGACCTTGACCTTGATCTCGTCGCCGACCTGGAAGAG
>CAUJGH010000588.1 GCA_963169575.1 Myxococcota bacterium
GGACCGGCTCGCCGCCGTCGCGGGCGACCGTTCGCGGGGCGTCAAGCAGGCGCCCTTCGTCGTCCTGCTCGGTGTCCGGATGCCGTCGACCCTGGTCGAGATCGGCTTCGTGACCCATCCCGGCGAGGAGAAGCAGCTGCGCGCCGCGACCCGCAAGGACGCGATCGCCGAGGCGCTCGCGCGGGCGATCGTCGAGTTCGGCCGGCGCCATGACGCGCGGCGTGGTATCCAGGCCGCCCGGGAGGATCGAGATGCGCGCTGATGGAAGGCGGAGCGACGAGCTTCGGCCGCTGGTCTTCGAGGTCGATTTCACGGACCAGCCGCTCGGCTCGGTCCTCTGCACGATGGGCCGCACGCGCGTGCTCTGCACCGTCTGCGAGGAGCCCGACGTCCCGCGCTGGATGCGCGGCAGCGGCGAGGGCTGGCTGACGGCCGAGTACTCGATGCTCCCCGGCGCGACGAATACGCGCAGTGAACGCGAGGCGAGCCGCGGCAAGCTCTCGGGCCGGACGATGGAGATCCAGCGCCTGATCGGACGGAGTCTGCGGGCCGTCCTCGATCGCAAAGCGCTCGGCGAGCGCACGCTCTACGTCGACTGCGACGTGCTGCAGGCCGATGGCGGGACGCGCACCGCCTCGATCAGCGGCGCGTTCGTCGCGCTCGCCCTCGCGCTCGGTCGACTCGAGCGGCGCGGCGCGCTGCCGGGGGGCGTGTTGCGCGATCAGCTCGCTGCCGTCTCCGTCGGCGTGGTGGATGGCGAGGGCCTGCTCGATCTGCCCTACGTCGAGGACTCGCGCGCCGAGGTCGACATGAACGTCGTCGGCCTGGGCAGCGGGCGCATGATCGAGGTCCAGGGTACGGGCGAGGGCGGCAGCTTCGACCGCGCCGAGCTCGATCGGCTGCTCGATCTCGCCTGGGCGGGCATCCATTCGATCGTCGCCCATCAGCGCGCGGCGATCGAGGGCGCCGGATTCTCGCTCGCGCGGCTCCTGCGCGGCCAGCGTTAGGCGATGACCGACGCGATTGCCCCGGCGAGCACGAGGCGGCGATTCGTGCTCGCGAGCGGCAACGCCGGAAAGCAGAAGGAGATCGCGGCGATCCTCGCCGGCGACGAGATTCTCTCGCTCGCGGCGTTTCCCGCCATCGTGCTTCCGGAAGAGGGCGACGACTACGAGCAGAATGCCTGTACGAAGGCCCGGACCGTGGCGCTCGCGACGGGACTCCCGAGCCTCGCCGACGACTCCGGGCTCGAAGTCGACGCGCTCGGCGGCCGCCCCGGCGTCTTCTCCGCCCGCTACGGCGGCCCCGGCCTCGACGATCGCGCCCGCATGGAGCGCCTGCTCGAAGCGCTCTCCGACGTTGCCGAGCCGCGCGTAGCCCGTTTCGTCTGCCTCGCCGCCTGCGCGCTCCCCGACGGCCGGACGTTCACCGCGCGCGGCCTCTGCGAAGGCCGGATCCTTCGTTCGCCCCGCGGCGAGGGCGGCTTCGGCTACGACCCGATCTTCGCCCCCCAAAGCAGCGACCGGACCTGCGCCGAGCTCGACCCCGCCGAAAAGGACCGGATCTCCCACCGCGGCGAGGCCTTCCGCGCCCTCGCAAGATTGCTGCCCGAACTCACCTGACTCCGGCGCGACCGCCGTGTTCGTGGAGAAGGCCGCCCCCCAACCCCAGCCGTACCCGCAGAGCCGCATCGAGCGCCTCGGGCGCACGGCACAGCGTGCCGGTCCGTCCCCTAGATCTCGAGAGAAGCGAGCCGATCCGTGATGACGTGCGCGATCGCCTTGCGGGTCGCGTCGTCGGCGCCGACGAAGCGGATGCCCATGCCGAGCGGCAGGTTCGGCCGCTGCAGATTGCCGGGCACGTTCGCGAAGGCGACGGTGCCGTCCAGCTCGAACGACTCGCCGTCGAGGTGGAAGAGCACGCGCAATCGCGCGCCATCCATGCTGGCACGCGGCGTCTCGACGAAGCAGCCGCCCTCGGAGAGGCTGTAGAGCATGCCCTGCTTCTCGCGGCCGCCGATGAGGACGCGGACCGGTGCATGGGTCGGCGCGCGGCGCGAGGCGCGGGCAGCCGAGATCTGCTCCCCGGAGACGAGGCGGTTGAGCTGGAAGCGCAGGAGGCGTTCGTCGTAGCCGTCCCAGAGCGCGAGCAGGACGCCGGCGTGCCGAAGGGCGCGGCGATGGTTTGCATCGGGCATCTTGCCGTAGGCCATCGCCGGGAGGATCGCGCCCGCTTTGCGCATGCGCGCGAGCGCGGCGTCGACGGGCTGGGCGGGCAATGAGGTCGGAAGCAGGATCGCCGAGAAGACGTAGGCGCGCGAACGCACGAGCGATTCGGCCTCGGCGAGATCCTCGACGCGGATGGGTTCGACACCGAGACGGACGAGCTGCGCGGCGAGGGTGGACGTGCGATGCGGGTCCAGCTCGATCAGCAGGATGAAATGGCTCGTCGGCATGGCGCCTGAATCGGGCTGCCCCGCCGGTGGCTTGAGGACCGGACCACGGGCCGCCCTTCACCCGCGGGTCGATCTTCTATATATAGGGCCGTGTCATGACCTCGCCCCGGACGCCCCTCAGCCTGATCCGACACGGCGAAACCACCTGGAATCGCGCCGGGCGCTGGCAGGGCCACGCCGATCCGGAGCTGACCGAGGCCGGCCGCGCCGCGGCGGAGATCCTCGCGGCGACCCTGGCGGTCGAACATGCGCGGCAGCCCTGGCAGCGGATCTACGCGAGCGATCTGCGGCGCGCGCAGGAGACGGCTGCCCGGATCGCGGCCGGCCTCGCGCTCCCGCTCGACCTCGACGTCCGTCTGCGGGAGCTCGACGTCGGATGCTGGGCGGGGCTCACGCGGGCGGAAATCGCAGCGCGAGACGCGGAGCTGCTCGCGGCATTCGAGCGGGGGGAGCCGGGTGTGCGGCCCGGTGGCGGCGAATCGCGCATCGAGATCCGCGAGCGCAGCCACGCCTTCCTCTGCGAGCTCGCCGCCCGGCGCGGGGGCGAGAGGATCCTCGTCGTCACGCATCTCGGTGTCATTCGCGCGCTCGTGCCCGGCGCGCAGCCCCAGAACCTCGAGCGTTTCGAGATCATCGCCGAGGAGGTCGCCGCCCGTCCGGTCGATCGCGTCCGGAGGCCGGAGGAAGGTCCGCTCTGAATCCGGGCCGGGGCTGCTGCGCGCCTCAGAGCAGCCGGCGGACGATTCTCGAGCCGCGCATGCGCCGCACGATCACGAGCGTCCCGAGCAGACCGACGAGCCCGCCCGTGACGTCGATCAAGACGTCGTACGGGCTGCCGGTCCGTGCCGCCGAATACGATTGGCGGAATTCGTCGGCCGCGGCGAGCGTCGCGACGAAGAAGAGGGCGACCCAGAAGGCCGTCCCCACGCGGTGGCGCTCGGCCGAGAGCAGCGCGGCGCGGAACGCGAGCAGGGCGAGGATCGCGTACTCGATGAAATGAGCGGATTTGCGGATCCAGGCATGGATCCGATAGCGCGTCGCGAGATCGACCCCGGCGAGGAACCAGTCGATCAGCGGCTGCAGGAATCGGCTCGTGCGGTCGAGGGAATAGGAATCGCTTCCGAATTGCCAGATCATCCCGGCCCAGAAGAGGACCAGCAGCCAGGCCAGCGAGATCCGCCGCCAGGACGGCCGGCCGCTCGGCCGCTGGAGGCCCTCGTTCGAGCACCCGTTCAGGCTCGCGTTCAGCCCCTCGCTCATGCGCGCGACGTTCTCGGCCAAGGCGGGCCTCTTGCTGGGTCCGAGCATCCCGCCGCTCGGCGCGCCGGGTCGGTATCGTACCGCCATGCGTTGCCTGTCGATCGGCCTGTGCTTCGAAACTTTTGAGACTTATCCGGTCCGGCCCGGGGACCCCCCGGATGCCCATGTCGAATACGAGCCCGAGTCGACCGTCGAGGCCCTCGAAGCCGCCATCCGAACGCTGGGTCACCGCCCCGTCCGCCTGGGTTCACCCCATGCCCTGCTCGATCTTCTCGCCGGCGGCGGCCGGCCCGAGGTCGATGCCGTCCTGAATCTCGCCGAAGGCCACGGCAGCCGGAACCGCGAGGCCTGGGCGCCGGTCCTGCTCGAGATGGCCGGCATTCCGGCTCTCGGCTCCGACGCGCTCAGCCTTTCGATGTCCCTCGACAAAGCCTGGGCGAATCGGCTCGTCGCCTCGGCCGGGCTCCGCACCGCGCCGTTCTGCGTGATCGGCGATCGCGAAGGCGCCCTCGCGGGTCCGCTTCCGGCGCCGTTTCCGCTCTTCGTGAAGCCGCGCTGGGAAGGTACGGCCAAGGGCATTCGCCGAAGCTCGAAGGTGACGGATCGCGAGGCGCTCGCGGGCGAGGTCGAGCGCATCGTTCGCGACTATCGCCAGCCCGCGCTGGTCGAGGCCTTCCTGCCCGGCGCCGAATACACGGTGACCGTCGTCGGCAACCGGCCGCCCCGCGCGCTGCCCACCGTCCAGCGTGCCCTCGACCGCGCCTCGGGCATCGGCCTGCATGCGCTCGAGGGCCCGGGGCGCACGGAGACCGCAGCGCTCGAACCCATCACGCCCGGCGCGCTCGAGCCCGAGCTCGAACGGACGCTCGCCCGATTGGCGCTGCAGGCCTTCTCGCTCTTCGAGTGTCGCGACTTCGCGCGCATCGACTTCCGGATCGACGGGCAAGGTCTTCCGGCCTTTCTCGAGATCAACCCGCTGCCGACCTTTGCGACGGACGGGACCTTCGCGATCCTCGCGGAGATCGAGGGCTGCTCCCTGGCCGAGATGCTGGCGCGCTGCGTGCAGGCCGGGCTCGAAAGGCTCGGCCTCCCGACCGTCACAGTCGCAGAGGCCGTCGCCGTCGCCGTCGCCGACGCAGACGCAGAGGACGATCCGACTGCGGGTGAGGCGCGGTCGCAGGCCTCGCCGACTGCAGCACCTCGGAACGCGGGTACGGAAGGCACGGCGGCGGGGAGCGCGGGAACACGATGAGTGAGGTTCTTCGAGCAGGCGAGGCCGCGGCGGTGCCGACGCCCGCGCACGTTCGTCCCTGGCCGCTGCCGGCCGCCGGGCGTCCGCCGCAGATCGCCGAATCCGATTGGACGGATTGGGGCTGGCAGATGCGCCACCGCATCCGCAGCGCCGCGGATCTGCGCGCCTATCTCGATCCGACCGCCGACGAGAGCGCCGCGATCGAGGCGCTCGCCTCGCGTTTTCGTTTCGTCATCACGCCCTATTACGCGGCGCTGATGGATCCCGCGGATCCGAATTGTCCGGTCCGGCGCCAGGTCGTGCCGCGGCTCGCCGAGCTCGACGATCCGGCGGGCCTCGCCGATCCGCTCGGCGAGGTCTCGCATTCGCCGGTGAAGAACGTGATCCGGGTCTATCGCGATCGGATCGCGTTCTGCGTCAACAACGAATGTGCGCTCTATTGCCGCTACTGCCTGCGCAAGC
>CAUJGH010000589.1 GCA_963169575.1 Myxococcota bacterium
ACGATGCGCGCAGCGGTTCTCGAACACGTTGATGCTGCCGTCCTCGGCACGCGAGACGACGACCGGCGTCGGCGGCCGCTGGGCAGCGCCGCCTCCGGCCTCCCCGCCGCAGCCGACGAGCACGAGCATCAGCGTGCACGCGAGCCGGCGCGTGGCGATCGCCGTGCAGGCACGGAGGTCGCGAAGACCGCGTCGGGAGGGAGTCGTCGGCGAAATGGGGAACATGGACCACCGGAGGCTAACAGCCTCGCGAGCGATCGGCAGCCGGCGCGGAATCGAGTCTCGGGGAGATCGAGGCTAGGATCGGCCGACGACCCAATGGAGGCCGAAATGCCGAACGCGAAAATCCCGAGCGCGGTCGAGTCCGATCCGGGCGCGCTCTGGGACGAATTCTGCGAGTCGCTCAAGCAGGCGGGCAACGTCCTGCGGCGCCCCGAGACGCCGAGCGATCCGCAGACCCTGGCGGAGGGCTACCGCTTCCTGATGCGGATGCTGCGGGTCGGATTCGAGAACCATTTCGAGCTTGCGGATCTCTCGCATCCCCAGCTCGTCCCCATGGTCGGGCGGATGGTCCAGTACGAAGGGGTGACCTCCGACGCCCGCTATCTGCACGCGCTGATCGACGGCGGGGCGACCCATCGCATCCGCGGAAGCCGCGGCGACGCGCCGCTCTTCGAGATCGGGACCTATACCGGCAAGATGGGCCTGCACGATCCTTCCCACCTGATCGCCTCGCTGACCGAAGAGACGCTCGTCGTCGGTCCGGGCGGCGAGGTCGAGATCGTGCTCTCCCCCGAGCCCCATTCGGGCAACTGGATCCGGACCGACGCTGCGACCCGGTACCTCATGATCCGGCAGTACGCGCCCGACTGGACCGGCCTCGCGCCCGGACGGTTCGTGCTCTCGCGCGACGGCGCGCAGGCCTCGCGGCCGCCGATCGCCTTCGATGCGGTGCGCGACGCGCTGCGCCGGACGGCGGAGTTCACCCGTCGCAACCCGGCCCTCTGGGCCGGCATCTCCGACTACTGGGCGGCGAACGTCGTCAATCGCATCGTGCCCCAGATCGAGGCCGATGCGCGCACCGACATCGCGCCGCCCTCGGGCCATGCCTTCGCCTGCGGCTATTTCGACGTCGAGCCCGACTTCGCGCTCCGGATCGAGTTCGTTCCGGGCCGCGCCGCCTACTGGAGCCTCGGCCTCTCCAATTACTGGTACGAGACGATCGGCTACGGCGACCCGGCCGCCAGCCTGAACGCGAAGACCGCCGTCGCCGACGCGGACGGCCGCGTCCGCATCGTCCTCGCCCACGCGCGGCCGCCGGCCTCGACGGGCCTCTCGAACTGGCTCGATCCCAAGGGCCACCGGGAGGGCACGCTGGTCTTCCGCTGGTCGCGCCCGCTCGATCCGATGCCCGAGTTCCACTGCGCCCTCGTTCCTTGGCGGAGTCTCTGATGACGTCGAAGCAGAGGTCGACGGCCAGCGCGCCGAGCAGCGACGCGCCGGATTCGCGGGTCGCCATCCCCGCGCGCTTCGTCGTCGGCACCGGCCGCTGCGGCTCGACGCTGCTCTCGCGCATGCTCGCGATGAACCAGCAGGTCCTGAACGTCTTCGAGCTCTTCTCGGGGCTCGATACGTCGTTCCGCTTTGCCGACCGGCCGGTCCCGGGGCCGGAGCTCGCGCATCATCTGCGCCTCGATCATCCGATGCTGACGATGGTGATGCGGCGCGGCGGCGAGGTGCCCGAGGTCGTCTATCCCTTCGGCGCCCCGGGCGCGCGGCATGCCCTCGGCGATCCCGTGCCCTGGGCCCTCGCGATCGCGATCCCGCGCATCAGCGAGACGCCCGACGCGCTCTTCGACGAGCTGATCGCGCGGGCGGAGGCGGCGCCGACCCGCCCGCTCGGCCAGCACTATCGCGCGCTCTTCGACTGGCTGACGCAGCGCTGCGGCCGGACGTGCTGGATCGAGCGATCGGGGACCTCGATCGACACGCTCGGCGATCTGGTCCGCCTCTTCCCCGAAGCACGATTCGTCCACATCCATCGCGACGGGCCCGAGGCCGCGCTCTCGATGCGCGAATACGCCGTGCTGCGCGTCGCGGTCGCCGTGATGAACGGGCTCGCGGGCGACATCGAGTACACCCACGAGGCGCTCGAACGCCTCGAGCGCGAGGACGGCGCGGCGATCGACCGCCTGCTCGCGGCGCGCCCGCCGATCGAGCTCTACGGCCAGTACTGGAGCGACCAGATCCTGCGCGGCGAAGCGGCGCGGCGCCGGCTCGCCCCCGACGCCTTCCTCGACGTTCGCTTCGAGACGCTGGTCACGCAGCCGGTCGAGACGCTGAGCGCGATCGCAGAGTTCTTCGAGCTGCCGCGCGACGACGGAACGGGTCCGGGCGCCTGGGTCGAGCGGGCGGCGGCGCTGTCGCACGGGCTGCCGGAGCGGCGGGCGCCGGAGCTTCCCGAAGCGGAACGGCGACGCCTCGAAGCGGTTTGTCGAGAGGCGATGGGCGTCGTCGGGCGTTAGGCCGACGAAGAGCCCGGGAGGAGCGCTGCGAGCGCTCCCTCAGATCTCGTTCGGCACCCCGAAGAAGTCCTGGTAGGTCTTGAAGCGGGCCCGCTCGTGGGCGATCTGCTCGGGTGTCGCGCGTTCGTAGTCGAACTTGCCGTGGCTGCCCTGCGGCTTCGCGGCGAGATAGTCGCGGATTCGCGTCCCGACGCCCGCGTCCCAGGCGAGTCCGAGATCGGCGAACATCCGCTGGACGGTCCCCGGCGGGTCGGCCATGAAATCCGCGTACTGGACGTTCGCGACGGAACCCTTCTTCAGCGTCCCGTCCTGCATCCAGCGCATCAGGTTCGCATGGGTCGCGGCGCGGCCATCGGCCATCACGAGCTCGTCGAGCATGCCGCCGCCCCAGGGATCGTCGGTGCGCCACCAGAAGATCGTGCCCATGACGTTGACGAAGGAGTCTCCGACGGTGATCGGATCGCGGTGGGTGAGCACGATCTTCGCGTCGGGGTAGACCTCGAGCACGCGCGGGATGTAGTCGATCCAGATCGGGTTCTTGAGCAGCCAGTGCTCCTTCTTGTACTTCCACTGCAGCAGCTTCAGGAAGCGCTGATGCCAACGGATCGTCGGCAGCACGTCCTGTTTCGCGAGATGCGCCGCATAGCTCGGGATCTGGAAGGAGAAGACGAAGACGTTCGAGAGGAACGAGGCGTAGAGGTATTCGGCGCATTCGACGGGCAGCTCGCCGCCGAAGGCGTGCATCGCCGTCCATTCGGGGGTCACGCGGTCGAAGACCTTGATGCGCGCGTCGGCGAGGGGGATGCGCGGGTCGGAGAGGTAGGTCGCCTCCTCGGGCGGCGGGCAGGGGAACATCGCCTCCCAGCGCTTCACGACGCGAAAGCGCGGATCCGTCGAGAGGACTTCGTGAAGGATCGTCGTGCCGGTGCGGCCGTGGCCCAGGATCATGACGGGCTGATGGATGACCTCGTCCTCGATCTCGGGATGGCGGCGATAGGCGTCCTGGATCCGGAGGCGCGTCTCGAGGTAGGAGACGAAGTCGATGCGCGTCAGGATGCGGCCCATCAGGTTGAGGCGCGCCTCCTCCTCGATCGCGCGGATCAGGACGCGGAAATGCTCGATCCAGCCATCGTCGCCGAAATCCGAGAGGCCCGTGTTCTCCCGGGCGCTCGCGAGCAACGAGTTCTCGTCGAGGGGGACGATCGAGCGCTTGTCGAAGAGCTCTCCTTCGGCGTTGATGCGCGCGACCCATTCGGGGCGGGGCGAGGGCTTCCAGCGCTCGCGCCGATCGAAGGCCGGGCTCGCGCCGCCTGCCTTCGTCTCCTGCGTCTTTTCCCCGGTCTGCTCCGTCGTCGTCTTCTTCGTCATCGCGATCGCCTCCGCCGCATCGGCTCGTCGCTCCGCCGTCGCGATCGCCGACGATACCGCTCGGCCCGCCGGGCGCCGGCTTCGCTCAATCGGGAAGGGTTGACGCGCGGGAGGCTGCTCCCGAAGCTGTGGCGCGGAGCGGGGCCCCGCGGCGATTCGCGCCGCTCGGGTTCGGCAGCAGTGGGGAGTCATTCGATGCAGCTCGGCGGGCGGGGCGTCTTCTTCTATCCCGATGGGCTCGGGAGCCGCGAGACCGTCGCGTTCGCGCGCCGGCTCGA
>CAUJGH010000590.1 GCA_963169575.1 Myxococcota bacterium
GGGACTCGACAGCTTCTATCAGCCGATCATGGTGATGAGCCGCAAGGGCATCGACTTCGAGCAGGGCGGCGGGTTCGTCGAGATCGAGGGCGAGCGTCACTACTTCGAGACCGAATGCCAGTACGGCGACATCGTCATCTACGACGGACGCACGGTTCATGGGGTCGACGACATCGATCCCCACCGCGTCTTCCGGCACGACTCCATCGAAGGCCGGCTGGCGGGGTTCGCGACGCTCTATCGCGACATGCAGAAGGGCGAGAAGATTGTCTAGCGCCGCTGCCGTGCAGCGGGTTCCCGACGACCATCTCTCCGCGCCTTCCGAGGGGTGCACGATCTGCGGGAGCGAGGCGCCGCGCCGCCCCGTCCTTCTTCTCCAGCGCAGTCCCGACGTCGCGCTGCTCGCCTGCGGCGAATGCCGTGCGCTGAGCGCGTCGCGCCTGCCCGATGCCGCGTTCCTGAAGCAGCTCTACGCCCCTTCCGAATACGCCTCCGATCTGCTCTCCGCGCGCGCTGCGGTGCGGAGCGCGGCCCGGCACATCGTTCGCCACGCGCCCGTGCCCCGCACGCCGGGCCCCCTGCGCGTGCTCGACTACGGCGGCGGCGACGGCACGCTCTCGCGGGCCTACCGGGACGCGCTGCTCGCGGACGGATTCGATCGGGCGATCGAGCTGACCGTCGTCGATCACTTCGTCGACGAGCGGGCCGACCGCGAGATCCGCTTTCTCGACGTCACGGAGTTCGCGGGGCTCGACGAGCGCTTCGACGTCGTGCTCGCCAGCGCGGTGCTCGAGCATCTCGTCGATCTCGCCTGGACGTCGCGCAAGCTGCTCTCGCTCTGCAGCCCCGGAGCCTCGTTCTATGCGCGCACGCCCTTCGAAGCCCCGCTCGCGGCGCTCGTTCCCGGCTACCGGCTCCGGTGGCCGCGTCATCTTCACGATCTGGGTCCGGACTTCTGGTCGGGGTTTCTCCAGACGATGGGCTTCGAGGGACGCCTGCTGCGCAGCGCGCCTTCCGTGGTCGAGAGCGACTTCGCGACCCGCCCCCTGCGCACGGCGATCGCTCGTCTGATGAAGGCGCCCGCATCGGTCGAAGCGGCACTCCTCCCCGATCGCGTCGGCGGGGAAGGCCGCTTGCTCTGGCGCTGGGTCGGCGGCTGGGAGGTCGTACTGCAGGTCGACGGCCCGCGGCCTTGAGTCAGGCGGCTCGCGCGCCGTCGCGCGATCGATCCAGCGACAGACGTCCGTTCGGAAAGATCAACCACGCGGCGGCGGCCGTCACGACCATGCAGACGTACTGCGCGAGGCCGAGCGCGATGGCATCGCTCGCCGGAACTCCGAAGGGCCCGAGCAGCAGCACGTAGCCCGCCTCGCGCAATCCGACCCCGCCGATCGAGATCGGCACGAGCGTCGCGAGCGTCACCAGCGACGCCGCGGCTGCGAGCGCGCCGGCGGCGACCGGGAGTCGCAGCGCCGCACCGAGCACCACGACCGAGCCGATCCAGAGCGCGAGAATGACGAGCGAGCAGCCCAGGAGGTGCGCCATGCGCTGCGGCTCGTCGAAGAAGGTGAGAGCGTTCGGAAAAAAGCGCTCGGCGATCCGCCGCCGGAACACGAGCGCGGGCACGAGCGCGGCCGCGATCCCGCAGAGCGCTGCGAGCCCGGCCGACGAGAGGCCGATCCGTTCGCCGCCGAAGAAGAGCAGGCCGACCAGCCCGGTGAGTCCGATGCCCAGCATGCCGATCCCGCGGTCGATCACGAGCACGGCGCTCGCACGACCGAGATCGAGGCCTTCCGCGCCGAGGCGAGCGATGCGATAGACGTCGCCGGCGCCCATGGCGAGCGTGATGCTGAGTCCGACCGAGCGCATGCCGTCGGCGAGCAGCGTGCGGTAGGGGATGTCGTGACCGACCGCTTCGACGAGCAGGCGGAGGCGCTGCCCGGCCACGAGCTGCCCGGCGACGTAGAGCACGAGCGCGAGCAACAGGCCGGCGGGATTCGCCGCGCGCAGCGGCTCGAAGGTCTGACGGGCGAGGTCTTCGTGGCGAAAGAACAGGAACGCCAGCAGCGCGAGCACGAGCCAGCGAGCGGCGGTCCAGGCGATCCGAAATCGCGGCGGGAGCGTCGGCGATCCGCTCGCGGGCACGCTCATCGCAGTTCGGGGCGCGGGGAGAGGCCGGGGCTCGTGCGGACGGTGACGTAGGAGCTCGGCCCGTGTTGTCGCAGCGTTCGGACGAGATAGCTCCCGATGATCCCGAGTCCGATCAGCACGAAGCCGGAGAGCAGCGTGACGAGTACGACGATCGTCGCGAAGCCGCCGACCTGGATGGCGCCCGTGAGCCAGCGATAGACGTAGAAGATCGCGGCGGAGAAGCTCGCGAGCGAGATCAGGAAGCCCATCCCGCTGACCGCGCGCAGCGGCCAGTCCGAATAGTCGATGACCATGCACAGGAAGTAGTCGATCAGATCGCGGAAGGTGTAGTTCGACGTGCCGACGCGGCGCGGGTCGTGTTCGACCTCGGCGTTGACGATGCGCGTCGTGACGGCGTAGAGGAGGTATCCGACGACGGGATTCGAATGGCGGATTCGCGCGACGGCGTGGGCGACCTCGCGGCGCATCAGGCGAAAGCTCGTCAGCGAGAGCGCCGGCGGAACGCCGACCGTCTTCTCCGCCAGCCATTTGACGACCCGCGTTCCGATCCGCCGGACGAGCCCGTGCTTCTTCTCCCTGTAGCGCCCGATCACGACGTCGGCGCGGCTCGCTTCGAGCGCCGTCAGCAGCGTGACGATCTCCTCCGGACGATGCTGGAGATCGTCGTCCATCGTCACGACGTAGTCGCCCTCGCTCTGGGAGAGCCCGAACTGGATGGCCCGCTGCTGTCCGTAGTTGCGCATCAGCTGGAAGGGCCGGACGCGGCCGTCGGACGCGGCGAT
>CAUJGH010000591.1 GCA_963169575.1 Myxococcota bacterium
CATGGGGCCGAGGGCGTGGGGCTCGTGCAGGCCGTGGTGCCCGCGGCCGCCCTCAACATGCTCGTCATGGACAGCTTCTCGATGCTCTATCTCCCGGGCGCGATGCGGCTCCACGTGCAACGCGACGACCGTGGCCTGCGCGATCAGCACTGGCAGTCGGCAGCGTGGGTGGCGGTGCTGAGCTTTCCGATCTTCGCGCTCACTTTCGGGGTCGCGCCGGCGGTCGTACCGCTCCTGTTCGGCGCCGACTATGCGGCGTCGGCGCCGCTGCTCGCGGTCCTCGCCGTGAGCCACTATCTGGGCGTGTGCCTCGGCTTCAATGGCGAGACGCTTCAGGTCTACGCGCGGACCCGGGCGCTCGTCTGGACCAACGTCGCCTCGGTCGTCGTCGGCGTCGGGCTGCTGCTCTGGCTCTGTCCCAGCCACGGTCCGCTCGGCGCCGCGATTGCCGTCTCCATCGCCCGGCTGACGGGCACCGGACTGCGTCATGCGGTGCTGCTTCGATTGCCGGGCTTCGAGACGGTGCCCGTCAGCCAGAAGCGCATCTGGCGGCGGATTCTGCTCGCGAACGCCGCGATCGCAGTGGTGGGCTGGATCTGGCCGTTTTTGCTGCCGGTGCTGGTCGTCGTCGTGGGGGCGGTGTCGCTCGCCCTGCTGCGCTCGACCGCACATCTGCTCGACATCTCGCGCTCCTTCCCCGAGCTGATGCGGGTCCCGCTGCTCGCGCGCCTGGTGGGCGCATGATCGCTCGCCGCTCGCCGTCGGTGGTGATGCCGAGGCGCCCGAAGCGCCGCGCCGGTCCTGCGGCGAATCTTCGCGGGAGACTGCTCGGCCTTGCGCTCGTCGGCGGGTTGCTGCTCGGATCGGGCTGTCAAGCGGAGGCGCCGGCGAGTCGGCGCATCGATGCGTCACGCACGGGGCTCTGGATCTCCCGGGAGGAGGTGCGGCGCCTGCCGATGTCGGGCGCGGCCTGGGAGGCACTCGTCGCGCAGGCGCGTCTTCCCGCCGACCGTCCCGATCTCGCGAACCAGGATGATCCGAGCAACGTGCGCGTCCTCGCGAGGGCGCTTTACTTCGCGCGTACGGGGGATTCGGCCGCTGCGCGCGAGGTCGAGCAGGCCTGCGAGCAGATCCAGGGGACCGAGACGCGCGCGAGCGCGCTCGCCGTGTCTCGGGAATTGATGACGTACGTGATCGCTGCCGACCTGATCGGTCTCGACGGCGCGGCGCGCGCCCGCTTCGAGCACTGGCTGCGATCGGTTTCGGGGCGGTCGTTCCGCGGTCGCACGCTCGCCGAGACCCACGAACAGCGGCCCAACAACTGGGGCACCCACGCCGGCGCCACGCGAATCGCGATCGCCGCCTATCTCGGCGACGCGGCGGAGCTCGAACGCGCTGCGCACGTCTTCCGCGGCTGGACCGGCGAGCGCGACGGCTGGCAGGGATTCCGATTCGGGGCGGACGACTGGCAGCCGGAGGCGGGGCGCCGCTTCGCCGTCAATCCGCGGGGCACCCTTCGCGCCGGTCACGACCTCGGCGGTGTGCTGCCCGACGATCAACGGCGCTCGGGTCCCTTCCGCTGGCCTCCGCCGAAGGAGAACTACGTCTACGAGGCGCTGCAGGGCGCCGTTGCGCAGGCGGTGCTCCTCGAGCGGCTCGGCTTCGACGCCTGGAGCTGGGGCGATCGCGCACTCCTGCGCGCCTTCGAGTGGCTCCACCGTGAAGCCGACTATCCGGCGACCGGCGACGACACCTGGCTGCCCCATGTGATCAATCGCGCCTACGGCACGACCTTCCCCGCATCGGTCCCCGCCCGCCCTGGCAAGGCGATCGGCTTCAGCGATTGGACGCACGCGCGCGCGGCGGCATCCCGCAACGGAAGCGCCCGGGACATCGACGCCTCGCTGCCGTTCTCCGCTTCGCTTCGATCGCGACGGACGGGAGCTGCCTTCGGACGGAGCTAGAGCCCCGCGAGCGCGAGATCCAGATTCGCGCTCGAGATCCCGCCATGGATCTCCATGACCGTCCCCGTGACGAACGCGCTCGCCGGCGAGGCGAGATAGAGCGCGCCGAGCGCGATGTCCTCGGGCTCGCCGAGGCGCCGCAGCGGCGTCGACTCGACCATCGCCTTGTGGACGACGGGGTTGGTCAGGACGGATTCGAGCGCCGAGGTCGCCGTCGAGCCGACGGCGATCGCGTTGACACGGATCTTCGGGGCGAGGTCCTCGGAGAGCAGGCGCGTGAAATGACTCATCGCGCCCTTCGCCGTCCCGTAGGCCGCGAAGCCCTTGCCCTTCATCTGGCCGATCGACGAAGAGATGTTGACGATCGCGCCCCCGCGCTCCTGCATGTGGGGGACGGCGGCCTTCGAGAGCGCGAACGCGGTCGTCACGTTGAAATGGAACGCGCCCGCGAACTCCTTCTCGGTCGTTTGCATGAAGCCCTTCGGCATCGAGCCGCCGACGTTGTTGATGACGATGTCGATGCGGCCGAACTCGTCCATCGCCTGCGCGGCGAAGGCCTCGAGGTTCGCGGTCACGGCGGCGTTGCATTCGACGACGAGCGCGCGCCGCCCGAGCTTTCGAACCTCGGCGGCGACCGCTTCGAGCTGGTCCTTGCTGCGCGCCGCGAGCGCGACGTCGGCGCCGCATTCGGCGAGGGCGAGGGCCGTCGCGCGGCCGATGCCGCGGCCTGCGCCGGTCACGAGGGCCACTTTGTCGTCGATTCGGAAGCGGTCGAGGATTGCCATGGCGCGGATTCTATCGGCTCGGCGGCGGTCCGCAGGCCGGGAGCCCGGGCTTTTTCGAACGCGCAGGGCCGCAACAGGGCGATTCCGGTCGCATGGCTCGGGCGCGACCGGGCTGGCTAGACTGGCCCGATCGACGATACGGGAGGCCGGGATGCAGGATTTCAAGGGACGGGTCGCGGTCGTGACCGGCGCGGCGAGTGGGATCGGGCTGGGCGTCGCCGAGCGATTCCTGCGCGAGGGCATGAAGGTCGTCCTGGCCGACGTCGAGAAGGGGAGCCTCGATCGCGAGGCCGCCCGCCTGCGTGGGGAGGGGGGCGACGTCCTGCCCGTCGTCTGCGACGTTCGCGACCCGGAGGCAGTCGCGGATCTCGCGAAGCAGACGCTCGCCCATTACGGCGCGGTCCATGTCGTCTTCAACAACGCCGGCGTCGGCCCGGCCGGTCCGATGCTCGAGACGACGCCCGCCGACTGGCGCTGGATCGTCGACGTCAACGTCCTCGGCGTCGCCTACGGCGTGCTCGCCTTCGGCCCGATCCTGAAGAAGCAGGGCGAGGGCCACATCATCAACACCGCCTCCGAAGCCGGCCACGTCTCGAGCGCGATGCTCGGGATGTACACCGCGACCAAGCACGCCGTCGTCGGCCTCTCCGAATCCCTCTACCGCGAGCTCGAGGGCTCGGGCGTCTCGGTCCATTGCCTCTGCCCGAACCTCGTTCGCACGAAGATCTTCCACTCCGAACGCAATCGCGACGATGGCGCCGAGATGCGCCCGTCGCAGACGGCGACGATGGCGCCCCTGCGCGAAGCGATCTCGGCGATGGGCATCCCGCCCGAGCAGGTCGCCGGCGACATCGTCGACGCGATGCGCGCCGATCGCTTCTGGATCTTCACCCACGAGGCGACGAAGGCGTCGCTCGCGGTCCGCTTCGCGGACATCGAGGCGGGCCGCAATCCCTCGAACCCGTATGCGAACATCGGCGGCCTCGAGAGCCTCGCCCGCGCGGAAGAGGGAGCGAAGTCGTGACGATGCGCGAGCTGCTCCTCGCCCGGGCGAACGACGACGCGCCGGCGCTGCTCTTCGAGGATCAGCGCTGGAGCTGGCGCGAATACTTCCAGGGCTGCTGCGAGCGCGCCGAGGCGCTGCTCGCCTGGCGGCGGCCCGGGCCGTTCCATGTCGGCGTATTGCTCGAGAACGTACCCGAGTATCTCTTCATGACGGGGGCCGCGAGCCTCGCGGGAGCGACGGTCGTCGGCATCAACCCGACCCGTCGCGGCGCCGGCCTCGAGCGCGACATCCGGCATACGGATTGCCAGATCCTCGTGACGGAAGATCGCCATGCGGAGCTGCTCGCGGGCCTCGATCTCGGTATTCCCGAAGATCGCCGCTTCGACGTCGCCTCGCCCGCCTGGCAGGCGGCGATCGCCCCGTTCAAGGGTGCCAGCGCGCCCAAGGTCGAAGCCGATCCGCGCGCGATCTACATGCTGATCTTCACGTCGGGAACGACCGGCGAGCCGAAGGCCGCGATCTGCTCCTCGATGCGGACGGCGATGGCCGGCAAGGTGCTCGCCCAGATGCGCGGTCTGACGGCTTCGGACGTCGGCTACCTCGCGATGCCGCTCTTCCATTCGAACGCCCACATGGCCGGCGTCGCGCCGATCATGGCCGCCGGCGGAACCTGGAGCATGCGCCGCAAATTCTCGGCCAGCGCGTTCCTCCCGGACGTCCGGAAATTCGGGGTCACCTACTTCAACTACGTCGGCAAGCCCCTGACCTACATCCTCGCGACGCCCGAGCGCCCGGACGATGCCGACAACAGCCTGCGCGTCGCCTTCGGCAACGAGGGCGCCGACCACGACCTCGGCCGCTTCGCGAAGCGCTTCGGCTGCGAGGTCATCGACTCCTACGGCTCGACCGAGGGCGGCATCGCGATTTCGCGGACGACCGACATGCCGGCCGGGGCGCTCGGCGTCGCGCCGCCGGGAACGCTGATCCTCGATCCTGAAACGAAGCAGGAATGCCCGCGAGCCATCTTCGCTGCCGACGGCCGACTCGCGAACGCTGCCGAGGCGATCGGCGAGATCGCGAGCACCGAGACCGCCAAGAGCTTCGAAGGCTACTGGCGCAACGAAGAGGCGAATCAGGAGCGAACGCGCGAGGGGATCTACTGGAGCGGGGATCTCGGCTATCGCGACGCGGCGGGCTTCTTCTATTTCGCGGGCCGCAACATGGACTGGCTGCGGGTCGACGGCGAGAACTTCGCCGCCGGGCCGATCGAGCGGATCCTGACGCGCCATCCGGACGTCGCGCTGGCGGCGGTGTATGCGGTTCCGAATGCGGACGTCGGCGACGATTGCATGGCGGCGCTGATCCTGCGGCCGGGGTCGAGCTTCGATCCGGCGGGCTTCGCGGCGTTCCTCGGCGAGCAGCGCGATCTCGGGACGAAGATGGCGCCCCGATACGTGCGGATCGCGCAGTCGCTGCCCTCGACGGAGACGAACAAGATCCTGAAGCGGGTGCTGCGCGACGAGCGCTGGGATTGCGGGGATCCGGTCTGGATCCGCGAAGGTGCGAGCTACCGGCGGATCGCCGACGCGGATCGCGAGGCGATCGTCGCGGCCTTCGAAGCGCGCGGACGGCGCAACGTGCTGGATCGTTAGTTCTCGGGCGATCGGCCGGGAGAGCAGGGCGCTCCCCGAGCTCGTCGCCGCGCAGGGAGAAGGAGATCGGATGGCCTCGTTCATGGCGGCTCATGGGGCGAAGACCTACGCGGCGATGCGCATCGTCGTCGGCTTCCTGTATCTCTGGCACGGCTCGCAGAAGTTGTTCGGGATCCCGGGTGGACCGCAGGAGATGCCCGACGGGCTCCGCTATTCGGCTGGTCCCCTCGAGCTGATCTGCGGCCTGCTCGTCATGATCGGTCTCCAGACGCGCTGGGCCGCGTTCCTCGCCAGCGGCACGATGGCGGTCGCCTATTGGGTCGGCCATGGCACGCAGGCCGTCCTCCCGGTCCAGAACGGCGGTGAGCTCGCCGCCCTCTACTGCTTCGTCTTCCTCTTCATCGCCGCGCGCGGCGCGGGGATCTGGAGCGTCGAAGGCGAAGGGATGAAGGGTTAGTCGGGGCGAGGCGAAGGTCGGGGCGGTGAGCCGGGCGGATGACGATGGACGAGCGAAACACAGGCGAGGAACGGGTCGGCGCAGGCGAAGGACGGGTCGCGCCGACGGGCCGGGATGCCCGCCTCTGGCGTGTACTCCTCGAGCTCTCCCGCGCGGTCGTCGAGGCGAAGGCGGCGGCAGCCGCCGCCGAGCGAGCGTCCGAATCGCCCCATTCGGGTCCGAAGCCGAAGCCGCTCGCGCCGGGCCATCTCGAGCGTCTCGTCGTCGAGTTCGACGACGCGTACACGACCTTCGTCGAGGGGATGGTGGAGCTGCCTTCCGAAGCGCAGCTGATGTCGCTGCAGGCGATCGATCGGCAGCTGTCGTCGATGGTCCGCGCGCAGGAAGCGGAGCTCTGGACCGGGCAGGCGCTGCGCGACGACGTCCGCTGGCGCGACGCGCAGCGGCTCGCCCACGGCGTGATCGAGGCCTTCGCATGGCCATCCCTGCGACTCGTGCTCGTCGCGGGCAGCTCGGAGGGCGGTGACGCGGCATCGGAGGTCTCCAGAGGGGCGCCGGGGCGGCCGAGGAGCCGGTCGTGAGGGCGAACGATCGCGGGGTCGTGATGCGGAGAGATCGAGCGTGAGGCAACGGCGATGATGGATGGGAACGGCGCGTTCGAGATCCTGGCCTGCGGCTTCCGGCCGGAGGGCAGCTTCCTGCATCTCGCCGTGCTGGTCGCGTTCGTCGTCGCGGCCGGGTGGCTCGCGCCGCCGCGGCGTCGACCGACGGCACGGCACTGATCGCGCCATCGGGAGCGCGCGTCGGGCGACGCTCTCCCGGAGCGGTCGTCCGATCGGGGTGCCGCGCTCGACGTCAGTCGATCCCGTCGCGGCCGAGGGCGGTTTCGATCGCGAGTCCGTCGCGGAGCGCGCGGACGTCGTGGGTCCGGATCCAATCGGCGCCGATGCGCGCCGCGAAGAGCTCGGCCGAGAGTGTCGCCGCGCCGATGGCATCGACCCCGCTCCCCGTCAGCTCCCGCAAGAAGGATTTGCGCGACACCGAGACGAGCAGCGGCCGCCCGAAGCGCGCCCGCAGCACCGCGATCCGCTGCAGGACGGCGATCGACGCGCGCGGATCCCGCCCGAGGAAGAAGCCCATCCCCGGATCGATGATGAGCCGCTCCTCCGCGACGCCCGCCCGGACCAGCGCCGCGAGCCGTGCTTCGAAGAAGCACTCGATCGAATCGAGCACCTGCCGCGGCGTCGCGAGCGCGCGGTCCGCCCGTTCGGCGCGCGAGAGCGAATGAACGACGACGAGCTCGGACCGCGCGGCCGCGAGCGCGGGATGGAGCGACTCGTCGGGAAACCCCCGGACGTCGTTCAGCCAGTCGACGCCGGCCTCGAGCGCGAAGCGCAGGACGGCCGGATCGGTCGCGTCGACGCAGATCCGCCGCCCGTCTCCGCGCAGCGCCTCGATCGCGGGGCGCAGGCGCTCGATCTGGCGCTCGGCCGGGACCGGGGCGGCATCGGGATGGCTCGAGGCCGGACCGAGCTCGAGCATCGCGGCCCCGTCGGCGGCGAGCTGCCGGGCGTGGGCGATCGCGCGGGCCGGCTCGAGGTAGCGGCCGCCGTCCGAAAAGGAGTCCTCGGTGATGTTGACGATGCCGACGATCTGGACTGTGCTTCGCACACGGGCTTTCTAGCACGGGCCGGGACCGGCGGAGGAGATGGGCATGGCGAGCGCGATCCAGTCGAGCGTCGATTCCAGATTCGGGGCCGGGAGCGGGAGTGCGGCCGGGAGCGGGAGCGGGACGAGGCCCGATCGGCCCCTGCCGGCGGGCTATGCCGCGACGCTCGCGCCCTTCGCGATCGCGCTGGCGGAGACGGGCGAGGCGTCGACCTTCGTCGTCCGCGATGGCCGGCTCGAATGCCGGCCGGGCGCCGAGGGCGCCGCGACCTGCGTCGAGCTCTCGCAGGCGAGCTTCGACGGACTGCGCGGCGACGTCGAGTCGGCGGCGGGCCTCATCTACGGCAATCGGGCTCGGGCGCTGCGGGGCGATCTGATGGATTTCCTGCAGTGGGAGCCGGCGCTGCGCTGGCTCTATACGGGGCGGCCGGTGTACGACCCGGACACCGTCGATCTGCGCGGCCGGGACGGTGCGCCGCTCGATCCGGCGCGCGCGTTCCGCCCGGACGACGACCGCGAAGAGATGGCGCATTTCCTGCGGACGGTGGGTTATGTCTTCGTGCGCGAGGTCTTCTCGAAGGAGGAGGTCGAGCAGCTGCAGGCCGAGGCGGACACGCTGCGCGGGCTCGCGCGCGAGGGCGATCAGGAATCGTGGTGGGGCAAGCGGAGAGACGGCACGAGCGTGCTCTGCCGCGTGCTGCGCGCGGGCAGCCAGCCGAAGATGCGCTCGCTTCACGCCGATCCGCGGATCCATCACCTCGCCGGGCTGTGCGAGGTTCCGATGGAGCTGAAGATCGCCGCCGACGAGAAGGACGGCGTGACCTTGTTATGGAAGCAGCCCGGAGTCGACGAAGGCCTCGGCGATCTGCCCTGGCATCGCGACTGCGGTCTCGGTGGTCATGCGAGCATGTGTCCGACGGCCGTCATCAGCGTCTTTCTCGGTCCGAATACGCCCGAGGCCGGCGAGCTCCGCTTCCTGCCGGGCTCCTGGCAGAGCTCGCTTCCCTTCCAGACGGCCGACGACGCAAGGGCGCCGCGCGGCATCGCTCCGCCGGCGCGCGCGGGGGACGTCACGATCCATTACGGCGACGGCCTGCACGTCGCGCCGCCGCCGACCGGGACGACGGGACCCTTCCGGAGCTGCGTCCTGCTCGGCTTCACGCGAGCCGGAGGCGGCCATCACGAGGGCGGCCGTCATTACAACGACGTCCTGCTCGGCGACGAATCGGGCCAGGTCGCCGACATGAAGAAGGTCGCCGCCCGCCACTGAAGCGCCGACGCGAGTTTTTACACCGCTTTTACGCAGCCGAAGCCCTCCGCGCTTTGCCCTGCCTGCGCTTTCGGCTACATCTCGCGCCGCGTCTGGTCGCAACCTGGATCGAAGCCTCCGACAGCACCCCCGCTCGGATGCCCCATCGGAGATTCGACTTTCCCCATGAGCGCCGCGATCGATTTCGAGCCGACCGAGGCATCGCCCTCGAACCCGTCCACTTCTTCCGACATCGCAGGTGCACGCTCCGCGGGGTCGCCCGCGGCGCGCTCCGCGCGTGACGGCGCGCGGGAGGCCCTGCCGGTCGATCCCCGAGCGACGAGCGGCCGCTTCCTCAAATACCGCGCCGATCGCCGGTCCGTCGCCTACGTCTGCGCGATGTTCGCGGTCCACGCGCTCGTCTTCTTCCTCGCGCCGACCTGGGTCGCCGCCCTCTGCGTGCTGCCGCTCGTGCTCGTCAGCATGTTCGTCGCGCCGATCAATCATCATCACCAGCATCTGAACACGTTCCGGTCGCCCCTGCTCA
The DNA here is from genome assembly GCA_963169575.1 of Myxococcota bacterium. GTDB lineage: Bacteria > Myxococcota_A > UBA9160 > UBA9160 > UBA4427 > UBA4427. The sequence goes on from CAUJGH010000591.1 coordinate 9,329, forward strand.
ACCGCTCCTACGATCTGTTGCTCGCACTGCAGACCGGCATCGGTCCCTACGCCTGGGTGCTCCACCACAACGTGGGGCATCACGTCAACTACCTGAACCAGCGCCCGCATGCGCGCCCCGACGAATCGAAGTGGACCCGCCGCGACGGCAGCCAGATGGGCCGCATCGAGTACACGATCGACCTCGTCCTGAACCACCAGATCGACATCGTGCGCCTCGGCCTGCGCCATCGCCGTTACCTGCGGCCCTTTCTCTGGATGAAGATTCCGCTCTGGTCGATCATCGCGCTGGCGTTCTGGTACAACCCCGTGAACGCGTTCCTCGTGATCCTCCTGCCCGGCTTCCTGACCCTCGTCCACACCGCCTGGGCGACCTACGAACATCACGCCGGCTTCTACCCGACGGATCATTTCGACGCGAGCTTCAACAACACCAATCCGATCTACAACTACATGACCTGCAATCTCGGCCTGCATACCGCGCACCACTACCGCCCCGGCGTCCACTGGTCGCTGCTGCCCGCCCTCCACGCCGAGATCGAGGGCCACATCCCGCAAAAGCAGATCAATCCGAATTTCTGGTAGGCACGGCCGGCCCGCGCGGGCGTCCGCTCGCGCCGACGCGACGTAACCAGGAGCGCACGCCGAGCGTATCGGGCAGCGAACGGAAGCCGGTCTCCCGGCCTCCGGAGGCGCCCGATCGCGTGATCGGGCGTTAAGGTATCGGGACGGTCTGGCGCCTCGGCCGAGCCGTGGCCGCCCGGGTCGAGTCCCGCGGCAGCCGCTCGAGACCCCCGCCCCGCGCCTGCCCGCTCGCCGCAAGGAGATGCGCTCCGATGACCGGTCCGACCCTGGTCCTGCCCCTCGACGAACACAACCGCGCGCTCGTCGCCAACGTCCATCCGCCCGATTGGATCAATCCGACGCCCGCCGGCCGCTACAACCTCGTCGTGATCGGCGCGGGCACGGCGGGCCTCATCACCGCGCTCGTCGCCTCGAGCCTCGGCGCTCGGGTCGCCCTGATCGAGCGGCATCTGATGGGCGGCGACTGTCTCAACGTCGGCTGCGTGCCGTCCAAGGCGGTCATCCGCGCGGCCCGGCGCGTTCATGAGGCGCGCGCAGCGAGCGAGCTCGGGCTCGGCGTTCCCGCAGCGCAGCTGCCCGACTTCGCCGCGGCGATGGAGCGGATGCGCCGCATCCGCGCGCGCATCAGTCACGAGGACTCCGCCGAGCGCTATTCGAAGGAGTTCGGGATCGACGTCTTCCTCGGCGAGGCGCGCTTCCAGGACCGCGATACGGTCGTCGTCGGAGACACGCCGCTTCGATTCAAGAAGGCCGTCATCGCCACCGGCGCCCGCGCGGCGACGCCGCCGATCGAGGGCCTCGCGCAGACCGGCCATCTCACGAACGAGACCGTCTTCGAGCTGACGCAGCGGCCCGCGCGCCTCGCCGTGATCGGCGCCGGTCCGATCGGCTGCGAGCTGGCGCAGAGCTTCCAACGTCTCGGCTCGCAGGTCAGCCTCGTCGAGGTCGCGCCCCAGATCCTGAGCCGCGAGGATCCGGATGCCGCCCGGATCGTCCAATCGGCGCTCGTGCGCGACGGAGTCGAGCTGGTGCTCGGGGCGCAGATCGAGAAGGTCGAGCGCAGAGGATCCGAGAAGGTGCTCGTGCTCGTCGTGGGCGGACGGCGGACGGAAGTCGTCGTCGACGAGATCCTGGTCGGCGCCGGACGCGTGCCCAACGTCGACGGGATGGGGCTCGAGAAGGTCGGCGTCGCATTCGATGCTCGCCGGGGGGTCCAGGTCGACGATCGCCTGCGGACGACGAACCCGCGCATCTTCGCGGCCGGGGACGTCTGCATGGATTGGAAATTCACCCATGCCGCGGACGCCGCCGCCAAGATCGTCGTCCAGAACGCGCTCTTCATGGGCCGCAAGAAGCTCTCCGCGCTGGTCATGCCCTGGTGCACCTACACCGATCCGGAGATCGCGCACGTCGGGCTCTACGAGCGCGACGCGAAGCAGCGCGGCATCGCGATCGACACCCACCAGGTCCCGATCGCCCGCGCGAATCGCGCCGTCACCGACGGTGAAGAGGAAGGCCTCGTCAAGATCCACGTCCGCAAGGGCACGGACGAGATCCTCGGCGCGACGATCGTCGCGTCGCATG
>CAUJGH010000592.1 GCA_963169575.1 Myxococcota bacterium
GATCGCTCCGCCTGCGTCGATTCGTTGCGCCCCAGGCCATCGTGTCGGCCACCGTCGGTCGCAGCCAGACGAGCGCGAGCGCGACGAGCAGCAGCGCCGCCGCCTCCTGCCGGGAGACGTCGCCGAGCCAGCTCGCATAATCGCCGATCGCCCAGGCGACCATGCGGACGACCGCCATCAGGACCAGAACGAAGGCCGTCGCCGTCCCGACCGTCCGGGAAGCCGAGGACCAGGGCTCCCGAGCCGCGCCGATCATCGCGCTTCCCCAGCCGAGAAGCGCACAGCCCGTGAACGCGACGAAGTAGTGTCCCACCGGCCCGGTCGGAACCAGGGGCTGGGAGCCCGGCCGCTGATAAAGGAAGAACGCCGCCACGAGCCCGAATCCGAAGACCGCACAGGCCACACCGAGGGTCCCCATCAAGACGCGGTAGAGTCCGAGACGCTTCATCACCACCTATGATGCCCAAACGAACCGAGAGCTCCACCCGACCCGCTCCTGCAGCGGGCCAGGGTCAGGGTCAGATCCTGCTGCTGCGCTACAGCGGCGATCTGACGACGAAGGCTGACGCCACGCGGCGCCACATGACGCGCCGCCTCGTCGACAATCTGCGGGCGTCCATCAAGGCGAGCGGCCGGGGCGCGCGCGTCCGGCCCTCGCGCGATCGCATCCTCGTCGAACTCGATCCCCCGACGCCGGGGGGGCCGTCCGAGGGCGGGCCTTCCGATGCCGAGATGGTCCTGCGCCTCGCGCGGGTCTTCGGCGTGCAGTCCGTCTCGCTGACCCATGCCGCGCCCTGGCAGACGCTGGAAGACGTCGTCCGCGAGGGGCTCGCTTTCGGCGAATCCCATGTGCGCGGGCAGCGTTTCGCGATCCGCGCGCGCCGGATGGGCGAACGCCACGAGGTCAAGCTCCGCTCCGCCGACGTACAGACGCAGCTCGGCAGCGCGCTCCTGCCCGGCGCCGCCGGCGTCGATCTCTCGAATCCCGACGTGACGCTCTTCGTCGAGGTCGATCGCGCGCGCGCCTACTACTTCGTCGCGAAGGAGCGCGGCGTCGGCGGGCTGCCGCTCGGGACCCAGGGCCGCGCGGTCTCGCTGCTCTCGGGCGGCTTCGACTCGCCGGTCGCGTCGTGGCGGCTGCTGCGGCGTGGCGTCGCGCTCGACTACGTCTTCTGCAATCTCGGCGGCCGGCCCCATCAGATGGAGGCGCTGCAGATCGCGAAGCGCCTCTGCGATCTCTGGCAACACGGAACACGGCCGCGTTTCCATGCGATCGACTTCGACCCCGTCTCGCGCGAGATCCAGAGGAGCGTGACGACGCGCTTCTGGCAGATCGTCCTGAAGCGCATGATGCTGCGGGCCGCGGAGGCCGTCGCCGCGCGCATCGACGGGCTCGCCGTCGTGACCGGCGACGCGATCGGGCAGGTCTCGTCGCAGACGCTGCAGAATCTCGCGGTCGTCTCGCATGGCGCGACGCTCCCGATCCTGCGGCCGCTCGTCGGCGACAACAAGGACGACATCATCGCCGAGGCGCGGCGCATCGGGACTCACGATCTCTCGGAGAAGGTCGGCGAATACTGCGCGATCGTGCCGAGCCATCCGGCGACGAGCGCGCGGCTCGCCGAGGTCCTGGCGGAGGAGGCGAAGCTCGATCCGTCCATCCTCGAACGCGCGCTCGCGGAGCGCAGCGAGTTCATGCTGCCCGACCTCGACCTCACGAGCTGGGATGCAGAAGCGCTGTGCGCCCGCGAGCGGCGGCCCGGGGAGATCTGGATCGATCTGCGCAGCCGCGCCGCCTACGAAGAATGGCACGCGCCGGACGCGCTCTCTCTCGACTTTCCGAACGCGCTGCGCGCTTATCCCGCCTTCGAGAAGGCCCAGCGTTATGTACTCTACTGCGAATGGGGACTCAAGAGCGCCCATCTCGCCGATCTGATGCGCCGCGAGGGCCTGGCCGCGCGCCACGTCTCCGGCGGCGTGCGCGAGGCGCGCCGGATCGCGGAGCAGGGCGGCCGCTGAGGGCCCGCCGCGCCGCCCGGTCTGCTCATTCGCCCCGCGCGAGCGCCGCCTCGAGACAGCGGCGGCAGACGCAGGCCGTGCCGCCGTCGAGCGTCCGGGCGCGCGCGAGCAGCGCCGGCGGAAAACGAAGCGGGCGGCACCAGCACGGCGCTGCATCCTCCCCGGCGAGGTCGCCGCCCCCTTCGCGTGACTCGCTCGGTTCGCTCGGCTCGCCCGGCTCGCCCAGCTCGCCCCCGCCGCGCCGCGCGAGGGCGCAGTCGTTCGGCTCGCCGCAGAGCACGCAGCGACTCGCGTCGACCCGCATCCTTCCTCGGTCCTTCACCGGACTCCTCCCGGGCCTCTCCCGCACCCGCCCCTCGCCCGCCCCGCAAAACGCGACGCTAGCCCGTCGCGCGTCTCGCATCGGCTCGCCCGTCGCTGGCGGCCGATCCTCCGCCCGTTACGTTCCCCGCGAACCCAGCGAGGAACACCCGTGTCGACCGATCGAAGCGCTGCACCGAAGCCCGGGGCCGATGCCGGCAACCAGGCGCAGATCGACTACTGGAACGGCCAGGCCGGCGAGACCTGGGTTCGCCGAATGGACCGCATCGACGCGATGCTGGCGCCGATCACGCAGGCGCTGCTCGAACGCGCGGCGGTCGCCCCGGGCGAGCGGATCGTCGACGTCGGCTGCGGCTGCGGCACGACGAGCCTCGAGCTCGCGCGACGCGGTGGGCTCGTCTTCGGCGTCGACATCTCCGAGCCGATGCTCGCCCTCGCCAAGCAGCGCGCGGCCGGGCGCTCCGGCGTCGCCTTCCGCCGTGCCGACGCGGCGACCCAGCCCTTCACGCCCGATCATTCGCTCGTCTTCTCGCGCTTCGGCGTGATGTTCTTCGCGCAGCCGGCCGACGCGTTCCGCAACCTGCGGACCGGCCTCGCGCCGGGGGGCCGGCTCTGCTTCGTCTGCTGGCAGGCCGCGCCCGAGAACGCCTGGATGTCGACGGCGGGCAAGGCCGTGACGCCCTTCCTCGCGAAGCCGGACGCGCCGCCTGATCCGCGCGCCCCCGGCCCCTTCGCCTTCGCCGACCGCGAATACCTCCATTCGATCCTCACGCAGGCGGGCTTCGAGGCGATCGGGATCGAAGACCTGCGCACGACGCTCCACGTCGGCGACGACCTCGATCAGGCGATGGCCTTCCAGGCCGACGTCGGCCCCGTCGCGCGGGCGCTCGCCGAGCTCGAAGGCGAGACGCGCGAGCAGGCGATCGCCGCGGCGCGTGCGGCCCTCGCGCCGCACGTGACGCCGAAGGGTGTCGATCTCGGGGCGGCTTGCTGGCTCGTGACCGCACGCTCGGCGAGCCCGCCGGCGGCGCGCTGAGCGGATCGCGCGCGGGGCGCGAGGCGCCGTGCAAGGCCGCTGCGAGCGGGGGCCGCGCGAAGCGATCGGACCGCGAGGAGGACGCATGGAAAAGCAGGCTCTCGTCCTCGCCGGCGGCGGTGCGCGCGCCGCCTATCAGGTCGGCTGCCTGCGTGCGATCGCGCGGCGCGTCCCCGACTACCGCCCGGAGATCCTGACGGGCATCTCGGCCGGGGCGATCAACGCCGCCCATCTCGCGAGCTTCCGCGGCGGCTGGGCGGATTCGGTCGAGGCGCTCTGCACGCTCTGGCTCTCCCTCGATACGGAGAAGGTCTTCAAGACGGAGCTGCGCGATCTGCTCCGCAACATGCTGAATGCCGTGGCGCCGCTCGTCACGGGCGGGCGGCTTCGGCGCAAGCAGGTCCGCGGCATGGTGGACACCCAGCCGCTGCGCTGCTTTCTCGAGTCCGCGCTGCCGCTCGAGGAAGGCGGCCTGCGCGGGGTGCGCGAGAACCTCGCCGACGGGCTGCTCGATTCGCTCGCGATCGTCACGACCAACTACGAGACGGGCCGCTCGACCGCCTGGGTCGAGTCGGCGACCCGGCGCGATCTCGGCCGGGGACAGCTGCGCGTCGAAGTCGGCCGCGTCGGACTCGAGCACGTCATGGCGTCGTCCGCGCTCCCGCTCTTCTTTCCCGCCGTCGCGCTCCGCCACGCCTGGCATGGCGATGGCGGCATCCGCTTGACCGCGCCGCTCTCCCCCGCGCTGCATCTCGGCGCCACACGCATCCTCGCCGTCTCGCCGCGCATGCGCCCCGCCGATCCCGCGTCGCTTCCCGAGCTGCCCGCCCTGCCGCTCTACCCCTCGCCGGGGCAGATCGGCGGCGTCCTGATGAACGCCGTCTTCCTCGATTCGCTCGATTTCGATGCGCTGCAGATGAGCCGCATCAACGGTCTGCTGGGCGCGCTGCCCGAGGCAGCACGGGCGAGCGCCGGACTGCGGCCGGTGGAGGTCATGGTCCTGCGGCCGAGCCGCGACCTCGGCGTGCTCGCGCGCAAGAACGAGTTCCGCCTGCCGCGTGCCTTCCGCTTCTTCGAGAAGGGCCTGACGGGCTCCCACGCGAAGAGCTCGGACGTCCTCAGCATGATCATCTTCGAGCCCGAATACCTGCGCGAGCTCGTCGAGCTCGGCGAAGCCGATACGCTCGCGCGCGGCGACGAGATCGAGGCCTTCTTGCGCGGCGGGGCGTGCGCGGTTCCGGTCTGGTAGGCGGCCGTCTCACGAGCGGCTCGGGCTTGCGCGAAGCTCGCGCGCTGCGGCCCGTCGAAGGGCGGGCGATTGCGAAGCGGCGGGCCGCGAGCAGCTCTCGGCGAGCGGCCGAATTTCGACACCGGCACACGCCTCGGGGCCACCTTCCTGCCGATCGGTCCATCTCCATTTCCGGCGCGCACCGTCCGATCGCGAACGAGGTCCCTTCTGAGCACCGACTGGTTCGAGCAGGACGCCACCGATCAGGCCGCCGCCATCGCCCGCGGAGAGGCCGATCCGCGCGCGCTCATCGCCGCCGCCCGCGAGCGGCTCGAGCAGCTCGATCCGAAGCTCGGGATCCTCTCGGTCCTCTCCGGCGGAGACGACGCCGCGATCGCATTCGCGCTGGCGACGGACGGCCCCTTCCGCGGCGTGCCTTTCCTCATGAAGGACGTCGGCGCCCGCCAGGCCGGCCGCCCCTACTACGCCGGCAACCGCGCCCTGCGCGAAGCCGACCACCGCGCCGACGCCGATACGCCCCTCGGCGCGCGCTTCCGCGAGCTCGGCCTCGTGACCCTCGGCAACTCGCGCTCCCCCGAGTTCGGCCTGCAATCGAATACCTGGCCTCTCGTCCAGGGCCCGACCCGCAACCCCTGGGATACGAGCCGCGCCACCGGCGGCTCCTCGGGCGGCGCCTGCGCCGCCGTCGCGGCCGGCCTCGTTCCCGTCGCCCATGCGAGCGATGGCGCGGGCTCCATCCGGATCCCGGCGGCGTGGTGCGGCCTCGTCGGGCTCAAGCCCTCGCGCGACCGCATCGACTGGCGCCACCGCGGCAAGCAGCGCCCCGACGTCGAGTTCGTCGTCGCCCGCTCCCTGCGCGACACCGCCCGGTTTCTCGACCTGCTGCGTCCGGCGGCCTGCCGCGCGGCGGATGCGGCGCCTTATGCGCGGATCGTCGACGCGGTCGCTGGTATGAGAGCCGGCGCGACTGGCGCTCTCGAGGAAGGCGCCGCGAGGAGCGCATTCGCCTCGATGGGAGGGCGCGAGCCGCTGCGCATCGCCTATTGGACGCGCTCGCCGGGGGGCAGTGCGGTGCATCTCGATTGCCGCCGCGCCGTCGAGGCGACGGCCGAGCGGCTCGCCCGGCTGGGCCACGCGGTCGTCGAAGCCGCCCCGCCCGGTCTCGCCGACACCGCCGAATACGCCGACCGCTCGCTCCACGGCGCCGTCCTCGGCATCCGCGACTACCGCGATTGCCTGGGCGATCTCGCCGCGAGAATCGGCCGGCCCGTCGGCCCCGAGGACGTCGAGCCCTTCCTCTGGCAGCTCGCGCATCTCGGCGCCGAAGAGATCGCGCCCGAAGCCCTCGCCCGCTCGGCAGACTGGCTCGCGGGCTGGGAGCGGCGGACGCTCGCCTGGTTCGAGCGCTTCGACGTCTTGATCACGCCGACCGTCGGATGCCCCGCGCCCTTCCTCGACGACCTCGATCCGCGCGTCCACGAGCCCCTCGAGCTGCTCGAAAAGATGGTGCCCCACATGGCGTTCACCGAGATCTGGAACGCGACGGGGCAACCCGCGATCTCGCTGCCCCTCGCCGAGACGAGGGAGGAGGGGCTGCCGATCGGGGTGCAGCTCGTCGGTGCGCCGGGGCGGGAGGATGGGCTGATTGCGCTGGCGGCAGCGCTCATGCCCACTCCGACCGGACAGCCGCGCACGCCGCCGACGCACGGCTGATCAGCGACGCCGAAGCCGCGAGGGGGAGCCGCCCCGACGCACCCCGCTTCACCTCGATCCGGACCCCATCCCACCCAGAAGCCACCCAGAAGCCGCCCCGAAACCGCCTACAGCCCTGCCGGTCCGTTGCCGATAGCCGAGAGGTCGCCTGCCCACAGCGAGGTCTCGAAGCATGATCGGCCGCGCCGCCGACGACGCGCCCTGCCGTGAAGCCTGGGTCGCGCTCGGCCTCTTCCTCTTCGCGCTCGCCTTTCATGCGCCGATCGTCGGCTTCGACTTCGTCAACTTCGACGAGCCGCGGATCCTGCTCGCCCATCCGGGGCGCTACGACGAGCAGTCGCTGGTCTCGAGCCTGCGCGCGATTTTCGTCGAGGATTTTCCGCGCGAGGAGCCGCTGCTCGTCCGCGATCTGTCCTGGGCGATCGAGGCGCGGCTCTTCGGCTTCGCGAATCCCGTCGCCCACCATGCGGGCAACCTCGTCCTCAGCGCGCTCGTCGTCGCGCTCCTCTTCGCCTTCCTGCGCCGGACGGGCCTCGGCCTGCAGGCCGCGGCCATCGTCACCCTCGCCTTCGCCATCGCGCCGATCCATGTCGAGCCGATCGCCTGGGTCATGGGGCGCAAGGATCTGCTCGTCGCGCTCTTCTCGCTGCTCGCGCTGCTCGCCCAGCACACCGCCCTTGGCGCGACGTCGGCGCGCCGGCGCCGGCTCGCCTACGCCGCGACCCGCCTCTTCACGCTGCTCGCGCTCGGCTCGAAGATCAGCGCCATCGCGCTCGTCTGCGTCCTGGCGCTCCACCGCGCCTTCTGGCCCTGGCTCGCGCCCCGCAGCAGCGAAGCGCCTGCTGCGCTCTCCGAATCCGCCACGCGTGCCACGCCCGCCGCGAGTGCCGAAGCCGGACAGACGAGGGCGACGCCGACCGCGACCGCGATCTGCAGCGGGCCGCCCTTCCGGCCGACCCGTGCGCTCATCGCGCGGTCCCTCCTCCCGATCCTGCCCCATGCCGCCCTGACGCTCGCTGCCTTCCTCGCCTATCAACGGTCGCTGGCCTCGTTCCGTATCCTCGACGCCGGCAGCCCCGGCCCCCTCGATCCCGAACATCTGAAGAACGTCGCGAGCTTCGCTCCGCTGATCGCGTTCCGTTCGATCGGGCGCCTCGTCTCGCCCGGCGAGCTCTCGGCCTACTATCGCTGGCCGCGGGTCGACGTTCCGCTCGCGCCGATGGAAATGGCCGCTTCGGCGCTGATCGCCGCCCTCGCCGCCGGCCTGCTCCTCGCCGCGCTCCGCTGGCGGCCGATCGTGGCCTTCCATGGCCTCTTCGCCGCGGCGCTGATGCTTCCCTATTCGGGCGTCTTCTACGTCGGATTCTGGCAGGCCGATCGATATCTCTATCTCGCGTCGGCGGGGCTGCTGGCGTGTGCCGGCCTGCTCATCGCCGAATTCGGGCAGCGCGTTCCGCTCGCCCGGCGGCCGCTCGCCATCGGATTGACGGCGCTGCTCGCTTCGCACGCGGCGCTCGCCCATCAGCAGCGCAGCGTCTGGCGCGACAACGAGACGCTCTGGACCCACGAAGCGGGGCTCGAAGAGCCGTCCCTCTTCGCGTTCGAGGCGCTCGCCCGCGAACAGATCCGACGCGCAGAGACCAGCCCCGATCCGCGAGAGCGGGCTCGCCTCGCGCTTCGCGCCGAGCAGATCGTCGAGCAGGGCTTCGCGCGGGACGCCGCGCTCGCCCTGCGGCCCTCGCGCTATCGCCTGCCCGAAATCCGGCAGCGGGCGGGGCTCCACGTCCTGCGCGGCCGCCTCGCGCGGCTGCGCGGTGCGCCCCCCGAAGAGCAGGCGACGCATTTCCGGACGGCCTTCGCGATCGCGCCCGAGGCGAGCGCCGCGCTCTACGCGTTCGAGAGCCTGATCCTCGCCACCGAGCGGGCGCCGACGCGCGAGCGCGAGGGGCTCGCCGCCGAGGCCTTCGACTACTACCTGCAATGGGTCGCCTACTCCGCCCACGACCCGAAGGCGCGCACGCTCGCCGCCTCGGTCCTCGAGTCGCGCTTCGAGAACCGCTATCCCTGGCTCGAGGCCCGCGTCGCGGACGCGCGCAGGACCTGGTTCCCATGAACGAATCCATCGCCGCTCGCCGCGACGCCGGCAATCCGTCCAGTCGACCCGCCTCCGCCAACCCCTACGTCGGCGCCTATCCCCATCTCGCGGCGCGCCGCGGCGTCTGGAACGAGATCGTGCGATGGGTTCGCCGCGACGCGCCCGACGTCGAGACCCTGGTCGAGCTCGGCTGCGGCTACGGAGACTTCATCGACCAGTTCCCCGCCAAGCGGCGCATCGCCTTCGATTTGAATCCCGAGATGCGCGCGTACTTGAGTCCGGAGGTCGAGCTGCGCGTCGAGGATGCGCTCGGGCTCGCTGCGCTCCCGCCCGAAAGCGTCGACCTCGTCTTCGCGAGCAACTTCCTCGAGCATCTGACCGGCGATCGCATCGACGAGCTGCTCGAGATCGTCCAGCGCGTCCTGCGCCCGGGCGGCCGCCTCATGCTGATCCAGCCGAACCATCGCCGCTGCGCCGACCATTATTTCGACGATCCGACCCACGTCACGATCTTCGACGACCGCAACATCGCCGCCTGGCTCGAGCGGGCGGGCCTGCGCGTCGTCCGCCTGATTCCCGGGCTGCTGCCGTTCACGATGAACAGCCGCGCGCCCAAATGGCCCTTCCTCGTCGCGCTCTACTTGAGACTGCCGATCCGCCCCCTCGCCGCCCAGATGTACGTCGTCGCGGAGAAGCGCTGAGATGTGGTTCGGAAGATCGGTCACCGTCATCCTGCCGACCTACAACGAGCGCGACTCGATCCGCGCCTCGATCGAATCGTTCGAGGCGACGGGCGTCGTCGACGAAATCCTCGTCGTCAACAACAACGCCGCGCCCGGAACGAGCGAGGAAGTCGCCCGGACCCGCGCGCGCGAGGTCCACGAACCGCGCCAGGGCTACGGCGCCGCGATCCGCCGCGGATTCCGCGAAGCCCGCGGCGATCTCATCCTCGTCTGCGAGCCCGACGGCACCTTCCGCGGCCAGGACGTCTTCAAGCTGCTCGCCTACGCCGACGATTTCGAAGTCGTCTACGGCAGCCGAACCGTCAAGGAGCTGATCTGGGAAGGCGCCAACATGGGCCTCTTCCTCAAATGGGGCAATTACGCCGTCGCGAAGCTGATGGAGGTCCTCTTCAACACGACCTCCCTGACCGACGTCGGCTGCACGATGCGCTGCATCCGGCGCGAAGCGCTCGAACGCATCGAGCCCTTCTTCACCGTCGACGGCTCCTTCTTCGGCCCCGAGATGATGGTGCTCTCGATCCTGAAGAAGATGCGCATGATCCAGATCCCCGTGAACTACACCGAGCGGGTAGGTCACTCGTCGGTGACCGGCAGCCATCGCGTCGCGTTCCTGCTCGGCCTGCGCATGATCGCGCTGATCCTCTCGTACCGAGTTCGGAGCTGGCTCCGGCCTGGGGATTTCGAGGTCGAATTCGCGCGCGGATCGGATGTCGCGGCGGGCGGCCGGATCGCGGCGCATCTGCCGACGCGGGATCTCCTGCTCGAGGGGGAAGAGAGCGAGAGCGCGGAGCTGGAGAAGCCGGAGCCGCCGCGTTCGTCGAGCTGAGCGGATCGACCGCTCGCGGCAGGCGGCGCAGGCCGCGGGGTGGTAGGGAGCTCGCCGTCCAGGATTTCGACGACGAGGTGTTCGAGAACCCCGCGTACGTCCTCATGGGTCGCAGATCGCTTGGCTCGGTCGGTGCGTCGGGCTCAGCGCATCCTGCCGCGAGCTCCTGATTCGAGCCGCCACCCCCAGGTCGTGAATCGAGAAGTCTCGAGGAAAATCAGCGCCCGGCCCGTCCCATCTCCCGCCCGAAATACGCCGCGACCGCCTCTTCACCCCGGCCCGTGCGCAGCACCGCATTCCAATGATCGAGCTGCGCCGTCGCCTCGCCTCCCCCGCTGCCCTCCGCAGCCGGCGCCAGCTCCGGCAGCGCCCGCGCGAGCTCCGTGAAATACGCCGCGTCGTGCGCCGCATACCAGCCCTCGAGGGTCGCGGCGTCGATCGCGTTCTCGCCCGCCTCGCCGAAGGCCCAGAACGAATTCTTCGTCTCGGGGCGGATGTCGGCGACGAGCTTCGTCCAGGGCACGCCCGTCGCCTCATGGGCATCCGTCGCGCAATCGCCGTCGCCGACGTCGCGGAAGACGATCTCCGGCAGCGGTCGCAGGCCGAGATCGATGCGCAGCAGCAGGTTCTGCGGATTCGGCGTCTCGAACCAGAGTCCGTAGCGCAGCAGCAGCCGCGCCTTCGCGCGGCCGACCGGGATCGCATAATGCTCGCGTCCGAAATCGGCGAAGCGCTCGCCGCGGGCGCGCGCGAGCTGGGGCCCGACGAAGGGCAGCGAGAGCGCCGGCAGCGAATAACGTCCGTCCTGGAAGAAGCGCAGATCCCGCACGAGGAAGCCCGACTCGCCGCCCTGCTCGAGCACGACGAGGATCTCCGGAATCAGCCGCGCGCCTTCGAGCGGCGGCAGCAGCGCGTCGATCCGCTCGAGCAGATGCGCCCAGCGGACGGCGTCCATCGCCTCTGCCCGCAGCTTCGTCTTCTCGGGCTGGAAGAAGTCGGGATGCGGATGGTCGGTCGCCAGCTTCAGCGAGAAGAGGCCGGCGCCGCTCTCGGGGCCGTACATCGCGAGCGTGCGCGAGGAGGTGAAGCGGGCCGACCAGCGCTCCGCAACGGGCGTGGTCTGCCAGGCGACGCCGGAGTCCTGGTTCAAGGGATGACGCGCGCAGAGGACCCGGTCGCCGCGCAGGAAGCGCCCGACGATCTCGGGCGGCGCGCCGGGGAGGACGTGGATCTCGAGCGCGTCGCGCGGGATCGCGGAGAGCTCGACTTCGACCGGAACCGTCGTCGCCCGGAAGCCGACTAGGTTGGCCTGCTCTTCCCAGTCGAGCCATTGCTGGACCGGATCCGCGAGCAGCCGGAATGCTTCCTCGGGATCGAAGACGCGCGGTCCACCGCTTCCTGCCTTCTTTCCCCGTCCGCCCGCCAACGGCCGCTCTCCCGCAGATCGCCGCCTGCTGGCGATTCGCGGCGCGGAGCGTAGTGTCGGGAGGAATCGGCTGCCATTCGCCGTCGCGGCCCCGACCGGAAGACGAGGTTCACCATGAGCGAAGCAAGGCCGACCCGGCTCGAATCCGACTCGATGGGCGAGATCGCCGTCCCCGCCGACCGCTACTGGGGCGCCCAGACCGAGCGGAGTCTCCGCTTCTTCGAGATCGGCGAGGACCGCTTCCCGCGGCCCTTCCTGCGCGCGCTCGGACGCATCAAGCGCGCGGCGGCCGAGGCGAACGCGGCGCTCGGGGTTCTCGACGGCGGGCTCGCCCGGGCGATCGCCGACGCGGCGGACGAGGTCGTCGAGGGGCGCCTCGATGATCATTTCCCGCTCGTCGTCTGGCAGACGGGCTCGGGAACCCAGACCAACATGAACGCGAACGAGGTCATCGCGAACCGCGCGATCGAGCGGCTCGGCGGCCGGCTCGGGAGCAAGACGCCGGTCCATCCGAACGATCACGTCAACCGCAGCCAATCCTCGAACGACGTCATCCCGACGGCGATCCACGTCGCGGTCGCCGAGGAGACGACCGGCGCGCTGCTGCCGGCGCTCCGCTCGCTCGCGGCGGCGATCGAGGCGAAAGCGCACGCCTATCACGACGTCGTCAAGGTCGGCCGGACCCATCTGATGGACGCCGTGCCGATGCGCGCGGGCGACGAATGGGGCGCGTTCGCGGCGCAGCTGCGGCGCGCGGTCGCCGCGATCGAGCATGCGCTCGGCGACGTCTTCGCGCTCCCGCTCGGCGGCACCGCGGTCGGGACGGGCCTCAACGCCGTCGCCGGCTTCGACGAAGCCGCGGTCGCACGGCTCGCCGAAGCGACCGGCCTGCCCTTCCGCGTCGCCGAGAGCAAATTCGCCGGCATCGCCGCCCACGACGCCCTCGTCGAATTCCACGGCAGCCTGCGCGCCCTCGCCGTCGCGCTCACGAAGATCGCGAACGACGTCCGCCTGCTCGGCTCCGGGCCGCGGACGGGGATCGCCGAGCTCGTTCTGCCCGCGAACGAGCCGGGCAGCTCGATCATGCCGGGAAAGGTGAACCCGACCCAGTGTGAGGCGATGATCATGGTCTGCGCGCAGGTCATCGCGAACGACGTCGCGATCGGGCTCGCGGGCATCGGCGGGCAGCTGCAGCTGAACGCCTGCAATCCGCTCTTCGCCTTCAACCTGCTGCATTCGATCCGCTGGCTCGGCGACGCGGCGCGCAGCTTCGAGCGCCATTGCATCGCGGGGCTCGAGATCGATCTCGCCCGCACGCGCGCCCATCTCGAGAGCTCGCTGATGCTCGCGACCGCCCTCGCCCCGGCGATCGGCTACGACGCCGCCGCGCAGATCGCGAAGCGCGCGCATGCCGGGGGCACGACGCTGCGCGAGGCCGCGCTCGCCTCGGGCCAGGTCTCGGCAGCGGATTTCGATCGGCTGGTGCGGCCGGAGACGATGCTCGACGCCGATCCCGCGGTGGAAACAGACTGAATCCGGAAGAGGCGCCGTCCCGCTTCGTCGCAGCGCCGGATCGCCTTCATTCCGAGCGGGCGCCCCGGAGCAATCCGCCGCGCGAACGGGATGGATCCTCGGACGTATCGAGCGACTCGAGGAAACCCCGCAGCTCGCGGTCGAAGCGCTCGGCCTGCTCGATGTTGACGATATGCCCGGCGTCCGGAACGACGACATGGCGCGCGCGCGGCAGCTTCGCCGCCATGACTTCGCCGGCGCGCAAGAAGGGCTGATCGTGCTCCCCGACCAGCACGAGCGCCGGGACGTCGATCCCCCCGAGCGCGTCGATGACCGGCGGCGCCGGGCCCGAGACCTCTCGCCCGAAACGCGCGAGCCCGGCCACGTCCTGGGCGACGATTGCGCGCGCGGCCGCCTGCGCCGCGGGCAGCTCGGGGCGGCTGCCGATGCAGGTCGTGCCCGCGCGGCCGGCGACGAAGGCCTCGAGGCCGCGGGTCTCGAGGAAGCGCGCCGTCCGCTCGACCTGCGCCGCCCAGGCCGCGGCGGCCTCGGCGTTCTTGAAGCCGGGGCCGGAGGCGATCAACACGAGCGCGGCGACGCGCTCGGGATGGCGGACGGCGTAGTGGAGCGACGCGAGACCGCCGAAGGAGAGGCCGGCGGCGACGAAGGGCGCGGCCGGTGTCGTCGCTTCGGCGATCGCGTCGAGGTCGGCGACGATGTCGTCGATCGACCAGGCCGCGGACGGCGCAGCGGCTGGGGCCGCAGCGGGACTCATGGCTGAGCCCGCGGCCAGGTCCGCGCCCGGGGACGCGAGGGAACCGGAAGCCGCGGGGACGCGCGAGTCGCCGTGCGCCCGCAGATCCCAGACGACGACCGGATGGCCCGCGGCGAGCAGCGGCGCGATCTGCGCGCGCCAATTCTCGCGCGTCGTGCAGTAGGCGCAGGAGAAGATCACGGTCGGCCGCGCCGGGCGGCCGGGCGCCGGGCGATGATGCTCGTAGGCGAGACGGACGCCGGCTTTCGTCGTGACGTATTCGACGCGGGGCTGCGCGGTCGAACCTTCCACGCTCAACGAATCTCGACCAGCACCGGCGGGATCAGCAGCGGCGCATCCAGCGGCATGTCGCGGGTCCAGGCGGCGATCCGATCGAGGGGCGCCGGCCAGCGGACGCTGGGACCGGCTGCGCGCATCGCCGCCTGCGCCGCGGCGCCCTGGAAGACTTCGAGGATCTGCTGCGTCAGCGGCTTCTCCTTCGGAAAGGGCACGAGCGCGACGTCGACGTCCTCGTCGAGGCCGACCTCCCGCTTCGCGCGTCGCACCGCCGTGTAGAGCCCGCCGAGCTCGTCGACGAGACCGGCCGCGTGCGCCTGGGCGCCGGTCCAGACGCGGCCCTGCCCGATCGCGTCGACCTGCTCGGTCGAGAGCGAGCGCCCCGCCGCGACGCGAGAGAGAAAGAGCTGATAGGTCTCGAGGACCGAGCCCTGCAGCCGTGCATGGGCCTCCGGCGAGAGCTTGTCGCCCGAGAGCAGGAAATCCGCATGGGCCCCGCGCGTCAGGGAATCGACGCCGATCTCGAGCTTGTCGAGCAGCCCTTTCACCGCCGGCCGCAGCGCGAAGACGCCGATCGAGCCCGTCAGCGTCCCGGGATCCGAGACGATCGCGTCGGCGGCGGCGGCGACGTAGTAGCCGCCCGAGGCCGCGACGTCGGAAAAGGACGCGACGACCGGCTTGCCCTTCGCCTTCGCCTGCTCGAGCGCGCGCCAGATCAGCTCGGAGGCGAGCGCCGAGCCGCCCGGGCTGTCGATCCGCAGGACGATCGCCGCGATGTTGGGATCGTCGGCCGCCTCGAGGATCGCGCGAGAGACGTTCTCCGAGGCGAAGCTCGGTGAGCCGGCGAAGGGGCCGCCCTCGGATTCGCCCTGCACGACGGTGCCCGAACCGTAGACGAGGGCGAAGCGGGTCTGCGGGTCGAAGCCGAGCTTGCGCGGATCCATATGGATGTAGTCGGCATGTCGCACGACGCCCGGGCCTAGGCGCTCGAGAAGCGCGTCGAGATGGATCTCGCCGTCGACGAGGCCCGCCTCGACGAGGTCGCTCGTCCGCACGAGGCCGCGGTCGATCGTCGCGCGGACCGCTTCGGGCGTCTGCTCGCGGTCTTCGGCGAGCGCAGCCACGAAGCGCTCGTAGGTATCGTCGAGCAGCGAGTTCGCCATCTCGCGCGAGGCATCGGACATCGTCCGCTCGGCGTAGACCTCGACCGCGCTCTTGTACTTGCCGGCGCGCGCGACGTCGAATTGGATGCCCAGCATCTCCCAGAAGCCGCCCAGAAAGACGTATTCCGCCGCCATGCCGACGAGGGGCACGGCCGCGCCGGGCGCGAGATGGATCTCGTCCGCCGCGCTCCCGACGTAGAGCTCCTTGTTGGCCGAAAAGTTCTGGACCTCGAGCAGCGCGATCGTCTTCTTGCCCCTCTCGCGCAGGCGTCCGACCGCCGCGCGCAGCTCGTCGGCCTTGCCCCAGCCGATCTCGAGGGGCTGGATGCGGAGCACGACCGCCGCGATGCGCGGATCGCGCTCGGCGAGCGTGAAGACCGAGAGCAGATCGACGAAGGGCCGCGTCGGCTCGCCGACGAGGCGCGCGAGCGGCGAGGCCGAAGGCGCCTCGATGTACTCGCCGGCGAGCTCGACGACGAGGGTCGACCCGTCGGCGATCGGCTCGGCCGGAGGCCCCGAGAAGGGCCGGAGCAGCGCATAGAGGCCGAAGCAGAGCAGGAGAAGGAGGATCAGGATCCGGACTCTGCTCGCCGTACGCATCTTCGCCGTCTCTCCTTCGCTTCGCCGCGTGGCTCCGGGAAAAGGCCAGCTTATCAGATGAGCAGCGCCGCGACGTTCGTGCGGGTGGGGCTCGCAGGCTCTCGAAGGAGCCCGAGAGCGTCTGCCCCAGGGCGGCGAGGACCGCGGACGGCCGCAGCTTTCCGCGGTCGTCCATGGGCTGCCGCCTCGCGAAGGCCCGCCCCGAGCCAGCTCGCCCACCATTTGCTTAGCTTTGGCCCATGGCCAACTCGAACCACCAGCTGCCCTTCCGCTTCGTCCCCCACCACCGCGCCCCCGAGCATCCCGGCGACGATCCGATCCTCTTCGCCTTCCGCGGCCGCGAGCTGCTCGTCAACGAGAAGCTCCATCTGCCGACCGTCGCCGAGATCGACGCCCACGGCCTCGAAGCCGTGCGAACCCAGTACCTCGGCCGCCTCGACGGTCGCCATTGTTATTCCGCCGAGCTTCCGAACGAGGCGAACCCGCAATCCGGCTACCGCTTCGCCAACCTCCACATGCTCCATGCGACCCTCGACGACATGCACCGCGCCCTCGCCGGCCGCGCAGTCCAGATCGTCGAATGGGACCGCACGCATCAGTTCTGCGGCGCCTGCGCCGAGCCGACCGTGCTCTCCGAGATCGACCGCTCGCGCAGCTGCCCGAAATGCAAGATCCCGATGTATCCGCGACTCGCGCCCGCGATGATCGTCGCCGTCGAGCGGGACGATCAGATCCTGCTCGCGCGCGGCGCGAACTTCCCGCCCGGCATCAAGAGCGTGCTCGCGGGCTTCGTCGAGCCGGGCGAGAGCGCCGAGGACGCCGTCAAGCGCGAGGTCTTCGAGGAGACGAAGATCCTCGTCGACGACGTCCAGTACTTCGCGAGCCAGGCCTGGCCCTTCCCGAACTCCCTCATGCTCGGCTACCGCGCGAAATACCAGGGCGGCGAGATCGAGGTCGACGGCGAGGAGATCCTCGAGGCCGATTGGTATGCGGCGAAGACGATGCCGAGCTTCTTCCCGGGCAAGGTCTCGATCGCGCAGTGGCTGATTCACGATTTCTTGAAGAGGAATGGGGTGGACGTGCCGGACTAGCCGGCGCGCCGCCTCACGAATAGACCGTCAGCAAGCTCCCCCGCGCCGGCGGGTCCTCGTCGTTCTCGATCGCGCGGTGGCGCGCCTGGATCGAGGCGCGGAAGAACTCGTCGGTCTGGATCCAGAAGCGCTTCTCGACGATCGCCGCGAAGACGAGCTCCGCGACCTCGGCCGGGGGCTTCGCCGAGGCGAAGACGCCCTCGACCATCTTCTGGACTCCCGGATCCATGCCCGTCGCGCCCTTGCCGGGATTCTGCAGCTCCTTGGGCCGGTTGCGCTCCGAATGGACGATGTTGGTCGAGACGAGCCCCGGACAGAGGCAGTGGACGCCGATGCCGCTTTCCGCATCGCGCAGCTCGCTGAAGAGCGTCTCGGCGATGCCGACGACGGCGTGTTTGGTCGCGTTGTAGGGGAGCGAGCCGGGGAAGCTCGTCAGGCCGGCGACGGAGGCGGTCATCACGATGTGGCCCGTGTTCCGCTCGCGCATGTCGCCCAGAAAGACGCGCAGGCCCTGGACGACGCCGTAGAGGTTGACGTCGATCGCCCATTTCCAGTCCTTCGTCGTCAGCTGATGCGACGGGCCGCCGCCGCCCGCGACGCCGGCGTTCAGGCAGAGGATCTCCGGCGCGCCGAAGCGCTCGCGCACGACCTCGCCGAGATGATCCATCTCCGCTTCGCTCGAGACGTCCGTCGGGACGCCGACCGCCTCGACCCCGATCGCCTCGATGCGCAGGACCGCCTCGCGCAGCGCGCCCTTCTCGACGTCGGCGAGCACGACGTTCATGCCCTCCCGCGCGAAGACGCTCGCCATCGCGAAGCCCATGCCCGAAGCCCCGCCCGTCACCACCGCCGTCTTGTTCTCGAAGGACTGCAAGGAAGCTCTCCCCTCTCCCGTAGGCGTTCCATCATCGGACCGCCCGCCCATGATAGACTCGCCCGATGCCCCGCGAGACCCATCCCTCGATCTGCCGTTTCTGCCACGCGAATTGCGGCATCCTCGTCGAAGTCGAAGACGGCCGTCCCGTCCGCGTGACCGGCGATCCCGAGAACCCGGCCTATTTCGGCTTCACCTGCGCCAAGGGCCGCCGCCTCCCCGAACAGCACGCGCATCCCGATCGCCTGCTGCATTCCCAGAAGCGCCGCGCGGATGGCCGCTTCGAGGCGATCGCGAGCGAACGGGCGATGGACGAGATCGCGGCCCGTATCGGCGAGCTCGTCGCGCAGCACGGTCCGCGCTCGGTCGCCCTCTACCCCGGGACCTACTCGGGCCCGCACCCCGCCTCGATCCCGGCCGGTGTCGGCTTCATGCTCGGCCTCGGATCGAAGATGGTGTTCACCTCTGCCGCGATCGATCAGCCCGGAAAGCACGTCGCGAACGCGATCCACGGCCGCTGGCTCGGCGGCTCCCATGTGTTCGACGAATCCGATGTCTGGATGCTCGTCGGGAACAACCCGCTGATCTCGATGTCGGGCGGCATTCCGCCCTCGAATCCGAGCCGGAGGCTGCGGCGCGCGA
>CAUJGH010000593.1 GCA_963169575.1 Myxococcota bacterium
CTGCCCTGGTCGCTCGATGCGTTCGCGGCGATCCAGGCGGCGGGGGAGGCGACGCGCTCGATCCCGCTCGGGACGGCGGTGGTCCCGACGTATTTCTTTCATCCGCTCGCGATGGCGCGGCAGGCGGCGACGGTCCAGGCGGCGATCGGGCGGCCGATCGAGCTCGGCATCGGCTGCTCGAACGTCGCGGTCGTCTCGATGCACGGGCTGCCCTACGAGCGGCCGGCGCGTCATGTCCGCGAGTACGTCGAGATTCTGGCGAGCGCGCTCGCGACGGGCGAGCAGCCGGCCGGCGAGCGGGAGAAGGCCGGCTTCGTCCAGTATGCGGGGGATTTCTTCACGCTCGGTTCCATCTACGGCGCGCCGGGAACGGCGCGGCCCGGGCGCCTGCTGGTCGGCGCGCTCGGTCCGCAGATGCTGCGCGTCGCTGGCGCATTCGCGGACGGGACGATCGCGACCTGGGCGGACGCGGGCGCGATCGCGCGCGGCGTCGTGCCGGGCCTGCGCGCCGCCGCGGAGGCCGCGGGGAGGCCGGCGCCGACGGTCGCCGGCGTCGTCGCGGTCGCGATCACGAACGAGCCCGATGCCGTGCGCGACTTCGCCCAGACCGAGTTCGGCTTTTATGAAGGTGCGATGCCCTATCGGCGGATGCTCGAGGTCGGCGACGCGAAGCGGATCGCCGACGTCTGCGTCATCGGGGACGAGGAGACGGTCGCTCGCCGCCTCGCGGGTTTTGCCGCGGCGGGCATGACGGACTTCCTCGCCGCACCGCTCGCCTACGGGGCCTCGAGCTGGGAATTCACGGCGACAAAGCTCGCGGACGTCGTCGCCACGCTCTGACGCCCGTGCGCCCGGGCTTGGACTCCGGCGCGAGCCCGGGGACGCGCCCGCGCGAGCCCGGCGAGGCCGAGGCCGCCGATCGACAGCAGGAGGCCCGCCGCGGGCTCCGGAACGAGAGCCGGCTCGCAGGCGTCGCCGATCTTGTCGAGATCCGCGTCCTCTTGATTCGCGGAGCAGAAGCCGCTCGCGCCGCAATCGCCATCCGCCTCGCAGGCGAGGGCGAGCTGGGAGGGATCGCCGGCGGTGCAGGTCCCGAAGCCGCCGGCGTTGGGCGCGGCGGGACAATTGTCGAGGCCGTTCAGGACGGAGTCGAGATCGCGATCGAGGGCCATCCGCGGGCCCGATCCGGGCGGGACACAGGAGAGCGTCAGCTCCTGGCCGGGGATCGTCGCCTTGGCGCGCAGCGCCGCCGCGCTGATCGCAGCTCCGCCCTCGTCGGGAAGAAAGGTGCCGCCAGCCTGGTGGAGATAGCCCCTGCGCTGCGCGCCGCCCGGACCGCCGTTCTCGATCAGCCATGCCGTCAGCTCGCATTCGCGGGTCGCCCCGCCCAGGATCTGCGAAGTGAAGGGCGCGGCGGCCCGCGCGATCAGCAGATCGGCGCGGGCATTCAGTGCGGCGGCGTTCGGGCCCGCGAGCAGCGCCGGCGAGAGGGTGACCTGCTGGCCGACGATCGGCGCGAAATCCGTCGGGAAGACCATCATGAAGACCTCGAGATCCTGCTGCTCGGCGCTCGAGAGACTGAAGACGGCGTTGCTGAAGAAGCGGAAGGCCGTGTCGATGCTGCCGTCGTGGTTGAAGCCGGTCCCGCGGATCTGCGGGCCCTGATGGCCGAAGTTCGCGTCCGTCGTGTTGCCCACGTCGGGTTGACCGAACATCCCGACCTTCTGATAGAGGTTGCGCAGATGCGGGACCTTGAAGACCTGGGGCTCCGCGTCGAAGGTCGTCAGGCCGTCGCCGCCGAAATGACCGGCGGCGGGATCGAGGGTGTGACAGCCCTCGCAGGTCGCGAGGTTGTCCGTCACCGGCGCGGGACCGGTCGCGCCGTAGAGCGCGGCGCCATCCGTCTCGTTCGGCCCGCTCTCCGGATCGCGGAGCGTATTTTCCAGCGCGCGGATGGGGTTCGGCGGATACCGAAGCTGCAGCGCGAATTCGCGGAACGCCGTCATCTGGGTGCCCGGCAGCAGCCCCTCGTCGCGACCGATCAGTCCGGGAAACGCGACGTTGAACGCCTGGAAGGCTGCGATCTCGTTGCCCTGGCGATCGCCGCGCCAGTGCTGCGGGCCCATGTTCGCGAGGCCGCGCAGGCTCTGGGTCGTCATCGGGCCTTTGTGGGGATGGAAGTTCCGAATGACGGCCGGGACCGCGAAGGCCGGCGTCGCGGAATTGAACGGGTTCGTGTTGATCGCGACGTCGCCATCGGGATCGCCGAGGTCCCAGGCGAGGTCGTCCATGTCACCGAAGAGATGACAGGAGGCGCACGACGCTTCGCCGTTGCTGCTCGTGAGGTTCGCGTCGTAGAGAAAGGGGCGGCCGGCGACGACGGTCGCGGGCTCGGGGTTCGCGAGCGGAATTCGCTGCAGCTCGGCCTTCGTCGCGAGGTCGATGATGCGAACGGCGTTGTCGAAGCGGGTCGTGACGTAGAGCTGGTTCCCGCGCCGCACCAGGCCCGAAGGTCCGCCGCCGGCGACCGGGATGTGATCCGTCGCCTGGACGTTGAAGGCATCCGTCTCGAGGCCGGCGACGTCGTAGACGCCGATCCGATTCGAGCCGAAGCCCGCGACGTAGACCTTCGAACCGTCGGCGGAGAACTCGAGACCGAGCGGGGTCGAGAGGCTCTTCTCCTTGACGCCGGGCGGGATCGGCGTCGCGCCGTAGGGAATGTGTTTGTTGAGAGGGCGCGGCGTGACCGAGCCGGTCGCGGGGTCGATCAGCGTGATGCGCGACTGCGCGAGGTTGCCGCGGACGGTCGCGGGCTCGCCGACGGGCTTGAGCGCGTTGGCCGAGACGTGATCGCCCGGGCCCTCGAAGCGGACGTGGTTCATCGCTTCGGTGTTGGTGACGAAGAGGCGACCCGTCTGCGGATGGACCGCCATGTTGAAGAGCGACGTGCCGACGCCGGAGAAAGCCGAGCCGATCTGCGCGGGAACGGGCGCGCTCGCGTCGATTGTGAAGACGTCCTCATCCGGAAGGTCGAAGCGGACGAGTGCGCTCCAATCCCGGCCGAGCTCGTCCTGCCAGGCGCCGCTCGCGCCGCCGTCGCGGTCCTGCCGCACGATCAAGCCGGTCTCCGGGCCGGCGACGCCCGCGTGGTTCTGGAGGGGCGTCGGGAGGCCGCCGGGCGAGGTCGTCGTATTCGCGCCGCCGCCGACGAGACAGGGGCCCTGTACGATCTCATTCGTTCGATTCGGCGCCGTCGTATTGCAGACGGCTTGCTCGTGGATCGGCGTCGTCCGGTTGCCCGAGCGGAAGACGGCGGCGTAGACGCGATCGCCGGCGGCATTGCGGGCGAGGGCGCGGGGGCGATCGCCGAAGAGCGTCACGACGGCGAGCCGATCGCCCGCGAGCGAAGTGCCGAGATTCGCCGCGTCGAAGACGTAGACGTCCGCGCGGCCGGTGCCGGGGCTGTCGTAGTCGCCGTCGACGACGGGTGCGTTCTGGCCGCGATGGGCGGCGCTGATGAAGGCGCGGCTGCCGCCGGGCCCGGCAAAGACGATGTCGTTCGGCTCGTCGCCGACGAGCAGCGTCCGGACGACGCGCGGCGCATCGTTCGAGACGTCGACGATGCTCACGCTGTCCGAGAGATGGTTCACGACCCAGACTTCGGTCTCGCTGCGCGCGGCGACGGCGACGGGCTCGAGACCGACGGGGACGCTCCCGATCGGTGTCAGGCGGCCCGAGGTATCGACGCGGAAGATCTCGAGCTGGGCGTCGGGCGTGTTCGCGACGAAGAGCTTCTGGCCGCTCGGCGAGAAGGCGAGGGGCCGGACGGGGCCGGACGGGGCCGGATTCGAAGAGTTGATAGGTCGACTGGGCGAGGGCGGGGGGCGCGGCCAGGAGTGCGACCGCATACAGGAAGGGAATCGTGGAGTGGAGAGCGGGCATGATGGACTCCTCGCCGGCAGGAGATTCGCCCTCCGCTGGGGCGGAAAGGCGAATCCCCATTCTCCGGCGCGGCCGGGGGACACGTCAAGGCAATGCCGCGGTGAGACGGCCATTTGCGGGCTCATCCGTATGGAGATTGCCGGTCGTGCGCAGTTTCCGGGCGTCGACATGCCCGATCTCGGCTCGGCGCCCGGGATTTCGTGGTCCAATTCGAGGGCTGCGAGGGCCTGATCGTTCGCTTCGACCACGCCTCAAGGCTGCGGCGCGGGGCGCATCATCTCCGCTCCCAGATCGGTGTCGGCCCGCTCGTCGATGCGGAGGTCGGGGCGGACGAGGCTACGGCTTCGCGCTCTCCCGCGTAGCTGCCGTGAAGAGCAGCCGATTGCGATTCTCCACGAGGGCAACCTCGATCTCGTCCGCGTAGCGGACCCGCGCGGGCATCGGCGCGTGGAGCGCGGACGGCCGGAAGAAGCCGAAGGGCAGCTCCTTCAGGTCGATCGTCGGCAGCTCGACGTCGACGAAGACGTCGTCGAGCCGGCTCGCGTCGAAGGGCCGATCGGCTTCGTCTCCGAGCAGGCGGACGCCGAGCCAGGCGGTGCCGATCGCGAGCGCGATCATGACCGCGTAGAAAAGATCTCCACGACGACTTTTTTCTTTGATCACGGGGGATCCCCCGCGCGCATCGGGAAGACGCACGCAGTCGCGGGGGATCGGGCCAACCTAGCAGAGGGGCGCTGGGCGGGACAACGCCGCAGGCGAATTTCTCGCGCGGCGCGAGGTGATGGCTGGCCGAGGGGGTAGCGCGTGCAGCGAAGCGCGCGGGTCTCCTAGCAGCAGCGTCCTCGGCCGCTCGCCTGGCGATCGAGGGCGTGGCGGGCGGCGGCGCAGTCGTGGGGCAGAGCGGTGTGTCCCACGAATCCGTGCAGGAACGCGCGCAGGGCAGCGAGGAAACGGCGCAGCGACGTCGGCCCGCGGAGCGGCTGCTCGCGTTCGGGGTTCGACGGGGCGAAAGAAGTCCTCATCCTCGCAGCGTCCTCCGCCAGACCCGCGCCGCATCGCAGACGACGACCGTGACGAGCACCATGAAGAGCGCCGTCACCGCCGCGTCGAGGCGGTTGTTGAAGATCACGATCTGGGTCTCGGCGAGCTTGTCGGGCGCGATGAGGCCCGACGCGAGCTGGCCCGCCAGATGATCCGCCTGCGCGAGGAAGCCGATCCGGCGATCCGGATCCCAGATCTTCTGGACGCCCGCCGTCATCGTGACCGAGAGCAGCCAGGCGAGCGGCAGCGCCGGGGCCAGGGCGTAGATCGGCCGCGCCGTCTTCAAGACGATCGTCGTCGCGAGGGCGAGCGCCGTCGCAGCGAGCAGCTGGTTCGCGATACCGAAGAGCGGCCAGAGCGTATTGATCCCGCCGAGCGGATCGACGACGCCCTGATAGAGGAAATAGCCCCAGCCGGAGACGATCAGCGCCGAGGCCAGCAGGTTCGAGAAGAGGTTCGAGGTCCGGCCGAGGGGCGCATACATCTGCCCGAGCAGATCCTGGACCATGAAGCGGCCGACGCGCGTCCCGGCGTCGAGGGTCGTCAGGATGAAGAGCGCCTCGAACATGATCGCGAAGTGGTACCAGATGGCCTTCACCGCCGGCCCGCCGAGGGCCTGCGAGAAGATCTCCGCCATGCCGACGGCGAGCGAGGGCGCGCCGCCGGTCCGCGAGAGGAGCGAGTGCTCGCCGATCTCGCTCGTCAGGCGCTCGAGGGCGGCGGCATCGAGCGGGAAGCCCCAGCCCGAGATCGTCGTCGCCGCTTCGGCGACGCTCGTCCCGATCAGGGATGCCGGCGAGTTGATCGCGAAGTAGACCCCCGGCTCCATGACCGCCGCCGAGAGCAGCGCCATGATCGCGACGAAGGATTCCATCAGCATCGCGCCGTAGCCGATCATGCGGGCGTCGGGCTCGGAGGCGAGCAGCTTCGGCGTGGTCCCCGAGGAGATCAGGGCATGGAAGCCGGAGATCGCGCCGCAGGCGATCGTGATGAAGCAGAAGGGAAAGAGCTTGCCGGCGAAGACGGGCCCCGACCCGTCGATGAATTGCGTCAGCGCTGGGAGCTGCACCGGCGGATGCACGATCAAGAGCCCCGCGGCGAGCAGGGCGACCGTCCCGATCTTGATGAAGGCCGAGAGATAGTCGCGCGGAGCCAGCAGCAGCCAGACCGGCAGCACGCTCGCGATGAAGCCGTAGGCGATGATCGAGAGCGCGATCGTCCGCTTGTCGAGATCGAAGTAGACGCGCAGCGCCTCGTTCTCGTCGATCCAGCGCCCGCCGAACAGGGCGAGCACGACGAGCCCGAGCCCGAGCACCGTCGCCTCGAGCACGCGCCCGGGCCGGATCCGGGTCATGTAGATGCCCATCAGGATCGCGATCGGAATCGTCGCGCCGACCGTCGACGTCGCCCAGGGGCTGCCAAACATCGCGTTGACGACGACCAGCCCGAGCACCCCGATCAGGATGATCATGATCGCGAGCACCCCGACCAGCGCTGCCGCCCCGCCGATCGGCCCGATTTCGTCGCGCACCATCTGACCGAGGCTCTTGCCGTCGCGCCGCAGGGAGCCGACCAGGATCGTGAAGTCCTGCACCGCCCCGCCGAGCACGACGCCGATCACGATGTAGAGCGTGCCCGGCAGATAGCCGAACTGCGCAGCGAGGATCGGGCCGACGAGGGGTCCGGGCCCGGCGATTGCCGCGAAGTGGTGGCCGAAGACGACCCAGCGATTGGAGGGGATGAAGTCCTTGCCGTCCGCGAGTCGCACGGCGGGCGTCGGCCGGCTCGCGTCGAGCGCGAAGACGCGCAGCGCGAGGAAGCGCGAATAGAAGCGATAGCCGAGGGCGTAGATGCAGACGGCGGCGACCAGGAACCAGGCGCTCGAGAGGGCTTCGCCGCGGGCGAGGGCGATGGTGCCGAGGGAGAATGCGCCGAGGATCGAGACCACGACCCAGAGCAGCCCACGCAACGCGCCCATCCGATGCCTCCGATCGTGCCGGCCCGGCGAGGCCGTTCGCTGCTCAAGCCGGGAACGAAGACCCTCGAGCGGTCGCCCCGGCGACGCACGCGGGGCCTCGCCGCGCGATGTGCCGCCGCATTGTTGCCAGCCCGGCCGGGCCGAGCAAGGGGCGGAGCGGGTCGATGCGGGTCGATGCGGGTCGGGGGAGACCCCGAACGCCGCGCGCTCCGGGCGTCAGAGCACGAGCGGAACGACGTAGCCGCACCAGAGCGCGGCCCAGAGCGCGGCCAGGACGTCGAGGACGGCGCCGTTGCGCGCCATCACGGGGATCGTGACATAACCCGAGCCGAAGACGATCGCGTTCGGCGGTGTGCCCGCCGGCAGCGCGAAATCGCAGGAGGCGGCGAAGGTCGCCGCGAAGAGCACCGCCTCGACCTGGCCCGGCGCGACGCTCGTCGCGAGGATCGGCAGCAGCACGGCCACCGTCGCCGCGTTCGATGCGAAGGCCGAGAGCGCGACCGTCACGAGACTGACGAGCACGAGCTGCGGCGTCGGGGCGATCGAACGCAGCGCGACCAGCTGTGTTCCGAGCCAGGACGAAAGGCCGGAGCCCTCGATGGCCTCGGCCATCGCGAAGCCGCCTCCGATCAGGAGCAGGGTCTTCCACTGCAGCGTCCGCAGCGAACGAGGCTCGAGCACCGCCCGGCCGTCGACGCGCGCGAGCATCAGCGATGCGCTCGCGATCACGGCCGCGCCCGCTTCGACGAGCGCCGTCGTCGCCGGCAGGCCGGTGGCCCGGAGCGCGGCCGTGATCGGCCGGCCCGACATCCAGACGCCGGCCGCCGCGACGAAGACGACGAGCACGATCCACTCCGCCCGCTGGATCTTCCCGAGCCGCTCGCGCTCGAGCTCGAGGGCATGGGTGCCCTGCGCGGCGTCCGGCGCGTCCCGGCGTCCGATTCGCCAGAGCGCGGCCCAGGCGACGAAGAGAAAGACCGCCGCGAAGGGGACGCCGATCAGCATGAAATCGAAGAAGGCGATCTCGCGGCCCTGGCTCGCGAGGAAGCCCGAGAGCTGGGCGGCGGGGACGGTGCCGATCTTGGTGCCCGTCCCGCCGAGGTTCGCGGCATAGGCGATCGCGAGCATCAGCGCGGCGCCGTAGCCCGCGAGGCGACGGCCGGATTGATGTTCGAACTCGGCGATGATCGCGAGGCCGATCGGAAACATCATGGCGGCGGTCGCAGTATTCGAGATCCAGAGCGAGACGAAGCCCGTCGCGAGCAGCAGGCCGAGCAGCATCCGGCGCGGGGAAGGACCGACGGCGCTCATGATCGAGAGGGCGATCCGGCGATGGAGGTTCCACTGCTGCATGGCGGCGGCGATGCCCATGCCGCCGAGAAAGAGGAAGACGTAGGGATCGAGGTAGGGGAGCAGGGCGCTCTTCGCATTCGGTGCGAACGCTGCGCCGTGCAGATTGGAGAGGGGGACGACGACGAGCGGCAGGCAGGCCGTCCAGTACATCGGGATCGCTTCGCTGATCCACCAGAAGGCCATCAGGACGGTCAGCGCTGCGGCGAGCGCCGGCCGCGCGCCGAACTCGCCGACGTCGCGCAGGGGCGAATCGAGCAGCCAGACGCCGAAGAAGAGCAGCAATCCGGTGGCGACGCGTCCCGGCCGGATCACCCGCTCGCCCGTCCGACGCGGCTGTGGTGTCGGCTGTAGCCGAAGTAGACGACGAGGCCGATGCCGAGCCAGATCAGGAAGCGGATCCAGGTCTCCTTCGGCAGGGCCGCCATCAGCCAGAACGAGCCCGCCGCGGCGACGAGCGGGAGCAGCGGAACCCAGGGTGTGCGGAAGGGCCGCGGCCGATGCGGCTCGGTTCGGCGCAGGACGAGGATTCCGATCGAGACGACGACGAACGCGAAGAGGGTGCCGATGTTGGCCAGCTCCGCGAGCTCCTTGAGCGGAACGAAGCCCGCGATCACGGCGACGATGACGCCGACCCCGATCGTCGCGACATGGGGCGTTCCGAAGCGCGGATGGATCGCGGAGAAGAGGCCGGGCAGCAAGCCGTCGCGCGACATCGAGAAGAAGATCCGCGATTGCCCGAGCAGCAGGACGAGCAGCACGCTCGAGAGCCCGGCGATCGCCCCGGCCGAGATGAGCCCGCCGGCGAAGTCGAGTCCATGGCTGCGGAAGGCCTGGGCGACGGGCGCGGCGGTATCGATCTGGGAGAGGGGGACCATGCCCGTCACGACGGCGGCGACGGCCAGATAGAGGACGGTGCAGGCCGCGAGCGAGCCGATGATCCCGATCGTCATGTCGCGCTCCGGGTCGCGGGCCTCCTCGGCGGCGGTCGTCACGGCATCGAAGCCGATGTAGGCGAAGAAGACGGTCGCCGCCCCCGTCACGACGCCCTGCAGGCCGAAGGGCGCGAACGGGCTCCAATTGGCCGGCGTGACGTAGAAGCCGCCGACGGCGATCACGAAGAAGACGACGAAGAGCTTGATCGCGACGATGATCGCGTTCGCCCGGGCGCTCTCGCGGATTCCGACGACGAGCAGCGCCGTCATCAGGAGCAGGATCAGGAAGGCCGGCAGGTTGAACACCGCGCCCGGGAGTGTTCCCGGCGAGCCGGCGATCGCGGTCGGGAGCTCGATGCCGAAGCCGGTGAGGATGTCGCGCGCATAACCCGACCAGCCGACGGCGACGGCGCTCGCGGCGAGGGCGTATTCGAGGATCAGGTCCCAGCCGATGATCCAGGCGACGAGCTCGCCGAGGGTCGCATAGGCATAGCTGTAGGCGCTGCCCGAGATCGGGAGCATCGTCGCGAACTCGGAATAGCAGAGGGCCGCCAGCGCACAGACGATCCCGGCGATGGCGTACGACGCGATCACGGCAGGACCGGCGTGATGGACCGCGGCGACGCCCGTCAGGACGAAGATGCCCGTCCCGATGATGCAGCCGATCCCGAGCAGGACGAGATCGGCGGCCCCGAGCGCGCGCCGCAGGGAGCGGCCCTCGGCGGCGAGGTCGGCTTCGAAGGCGACGATCGTCTTGCGATTGAGCAGCGAGCCGGCCATGGGCGGCGCCCTCCCTCTCGGATGAATGGTCGGGGGGATCGGCGGAAGATCGGGCGATCGATCGAGCCCGGATTCGAACCGAGGCTCAATCGGAGGGTCGAGCGCGGTATCGGAGCAGGGCGAAGAAAGCTTGACGGCGGCTGCGCGAATGGACCAGCAGACCGAAGAACATCACGATGTACAGCGCGCCGAAGGCGAGCCGGACCTCGGCATCGGGGAAGAAAAGCTGGACGCCGAAGGCGCCGGTCAGGAGGACGGCTTCCGTCCGAGAGAAGTCGAGATCGATGATCAGCATGGTCGCGAGCAGGGATTGCGCGGAGGTCAGGAAGAGCTCTTCGGACTGGCGGGAATCGAGGGGCAGACCGATCAGCGCGCCCGAGGCGACCATGAAGGCGACGGGCAGGGCGCCGACGAGCAGCGTCCACTGGTTGACCTTCGAGGAGATCAGCGCCCCGATGCCGAGGTCGCCGCGCATGCGCCAGGCGAACATCAACGCGACGAGGAACTCGGGCGATTCCGAGGCGAGCGGCGCCACCCACTGGACGAGCAGGAACTCGTCGATCGGGAGGCCGTGGCCGAGCTCGACGAGGCTCTCCGCGAAGGGCTCCGCGGACTGGAAGATCGCGATGGTCGCGTAGACGAGCAGGCCGATCGCGACGAGCCTTCGCCCGAGGGTATTCGTATGCGCGTCGATGAAAGCGGCGGGGCCCACGAGCTCGTTCTCGCCGTGCTGTCCCTTCGTCGCGGCGACGACGTAGGCGACGAAGAGGCCGAGCAGGACGACCGCATCGATGAGGTTCAGCTCGCCCTTCAACGGGATCGTGAAGGAGTAGAGGGTCGAGAGCAGCAGGTATCGCATCTCGAGCCGGTGGTGGGCCGGGATCAGGAGCGAATTCGAGCGCGCGCGCCAGCACGAGAGCAGGACGACGGAGGTCCAGCCGAGGCCGATCAGCAGCCGGTTCGCGCCGGTCATGTTGGCCACCGCATAATGCGCGTAGGTCGGATCCTCGGCGGCCTTGACCGCGAAGGTCAGGTCGACCGCGTACTCCGGGAGCACGCTGACGAGCGCCAGCACGAGCAGTGCGAACGATTGCGGCAGGTCCTGCTCGCCGAGCTCGACCGACCACGAGAGCAGGAACGCCGCGCCGACGATCGCGATGCCCGTCAGCGAGGCGATCGTGACGTGGCCGAGCGACGCCTCGGGCGCCAATAGCCACGGCAGCGGCAATGCCAGGGCAATGGCCAGCCACGCGACGACGCGGAAATTCGATGAAGCTGCAGGCGCGCTCATGAAGGGCCGGCAGCATCGCCGGGTGCTCGGCGTGCGTCAATGGTCGTGCTCGGGGCCCGCGGGGTTCGCATCGCTTCAGCCGCGCGCTCGGCTCTCGGCCTGGATCTGGCGCCAACGGAAAGGCGAGGCGAGCTGTCCCCAATAGGTCTGGGGAAAGGCCTCGAGATCCGGGATGCCGATCGATTCCGGCGGTCTGCGATCTCGGGGCCAGAAGAAGGTCCCGAAGACGAGATCCCAGAGGATCAGGTTCGAGCCGTAATTGGTGTTCGCCTCGTCGAGATTCTTGGCGTGATGCCAACGATGGAGCTCGGCCATCGAGAAGAGGTAGTTGAGGGGGCCGAGGGCGACCTTCACGTTCGAGTGCTGCAGATAGCCGAGCACGGCGGTCGCGAGCGCGAATAGGATCATGACCTTGGGCGGCGTCCCGAGCAGGGTGAGCGGGATCAGGCCGGCCGTCGTATCGATCACGATGTCGAGGGGATGGAAGCGCGCGGCGTTGAAGAAGTAGAGGCGGGGCGCGCTGTGGTGGGTGGCGTGCAGTCGCCAGAAGGGCTCCCAGGTATGGGAGAGGCGGTGGCTCCAGTATTGGAAGAGCTCCGCGGCGACGAGCGCGAGGGGGAGCTGGAGCAGCAGCGAGGCGTCTTTGGGCCAGAGCGCGGCGGTGCCGAAGGGTTCGACGAGAGTCGCGACGGGTGCGAGCAGCTTCGGGACGACGAAGAGTGTCGCCTGGGACGCGATCGTGACACTGATCGCATGGCGGATGTCGACGAGCACGTCTCGATGGGAGCGATTCCAGCTGGGCCAGTTCGGCTGGATCCGTTCGAAGAGGAAGACGACCACCGCCGAGCCGAAGAGGATCGGCGCCGTGTTGCCGCCGCGCTCGACGACCTGGTTGCCGGCGATGAGCGAGACGATGAGGACGACGGGAAAGAAGAGCCAGGAGACGAGCTTGTCGAGCATGAGAGGGCCCCTGTTGGTATTCGTGGCGCGGACTGTACCAATCCGCGAACGGCGCGGGCTAGCATGCGCGCATGCCGAAAAGGGACGTCGCGGACGTTTGCGTGATCGG
>CAUJGH010000594.1 GCA_963169575.1 Myxococcota bacterium
CCACGCCGCCCATGTCGATGGCCCGGACGCGCCGTCGGTCGCCGAGTCGCTGGCGCCGCAGGATCGCGAGATCGCCCGCCTGGTCGAGGCGCTCGAGACGGACGGCCGCTTCGCCTCGACGACGCTGCTCTTCGTCTCGGACCACGGCATGGAGAGGGCGGAGCAGCGGATCAATCTCGGCAGCCTGCTCCGCAAGCACGGAGCTCGCGCGAAGGTCATCGGGATCGGCGGCTTCGCCTCGATCTACGCGGGGCCGACGCGGCGGGATGCCCGTTCGCTCGATCGCCTCGTCGAGATCGTGCGCGGGGCCGGGCTCGAGGCCCATCGCCGCGCGCTCGCGCCCGCCGATTGGCACGTCGACGACGTCCGCTTCGGCGACGTCGTCGTGCGCGCGCCGATCGGGACGGCGATCGTCACGCCGACGAGCCGCATCGAGGGCTTCCACGGATATGCGTCGAGCGAGCCGGCGATGGCGGGCATCCTGATCGCCTACGGTCGCGGCGTGCGCGCCGGGAGTCGGCTGGGCCGGGTCTCGTCGCTCTCGATCGCACCGACGGTTCTCTCGTTGTTGGAATTGCCGGTGCCCGCGGTGATGGAGGCACCGGTGCTTCCCGAGCTGACGCGGATCGGCGGGCGGGCGGACGCGCCGCGGGGGCGCGACGCGAAACGCGAGAAGGGGACGGCGGAATGATTCGCGGCATCCAGACGGGCGAGAGGCGACGGGAGCGCGCGCTCGATCCGGCGAACGAGACGAGCGGGCGCGACGCGCGGCGATGCCCTCGCCGCCCGTGTGCCGGGCTGCGGGCGGCGGCGGTCGGCGTGCTCGCGGCAGTGCTCGCGCTCGGATCCGCGTCGGCGTCCGCCGCGGCCGAAGCACCCGCCCCGGATGGAGCGATCGCTGCGCGTGAAAAGCCGGCCGTTCCCGGAACCTGGCATGCGACCGTCTTCTTCTCGAACGGCGAGACCTACCGGATCATCCACTACTGGTCGGCCGGCAGCTCGATGCGCGCCGAGACGCTGATCTCGGGCCATCCGATCACGACGATCGTGCGCGGCGATCGTTATGTCGCCTTCGATCGCCTGACGGGCGAGGGCATCGACGTCGAGCGTTCGCCCGCGGCCATCGCCGAAGATCGCGGACGGCTCCGCCCGTTCGGGATCGAGCTCGACGAGCTGAAGAAGAGCGGGGGCGAGCGGGTCGAGGAGACGACGATGTCCGGCGTCCCCGTCGAGGTCTGGCGCCTGACGAACGATGCGAGTCGGCGCACGGTCTGGGTCTCGCAGAAGGCCCCGCACGTTCCGATCCGCGCCGAGACCTTCGTGCGCGGCTCGTCGCAGACGCTCGTCTTCGACTACTCGAGCTGGCGCTTCGATCTCGAGCTGCCCGCGGCCTTCTTCACGCTGCCGAGCGACGCCCAGATCGACCGGTACGGCCACGCCGAGTACCTCGCGAAATCCGCGCGCGAGCCGATCGGCCGCGCACCGATCCTCTATCCCGATCTGCTCTACGGCGGATCGCCCTAGGAGCCTGACCCAAGATGGCCGCGCGGCGCTTCGCATCCTCGGCGGGTCCGCGGCGCCGCGTCAGTGCTTGATCCAGGTGATGTTGGCGTCGGCGATCGGCGGGCTCTGGATCGCGAGCTTCGCGACCTTGCGCGCGACCTGGCCGGCGATGTTGCGGAACGCTTCGGCGGAGGCCGAATCCGGCTGGCCGACGACGATCGGCTTGCCGACGTCCCCGTCCGTCGCGACCCGCGGATCGATCGGCACCTCGCCGAGGAACTCGACCCCGAGCTCCTTCGCGACGCGCTCGCCCCCGCCCTGGCCGAAGAGGTAGTACTTGCGATCCGGGAGCTCCGGCGGCGAGAAATAGGACATGTTCTCGACGATCCCGAGGATCGGGACGCCGACCTTGTCGAACATCTGGAGCGCCTTGCGCGCATCGATCAGGGAGAGGTCGTTCGCGGTCGTCACGATCACCGCGCCCGAGAGCGGCGCCATCTGCGTCAGCGTCAGCGCCGCGTCGCCCGTGCCGGGCGGCATGTCGACGACGAGGTAGTCGAGCTCGCCCCATTGCACGTCGGTCAGGAACTGCTTGATGAGCCCGTGCACCATCGGGCCGCGCCAGATGACGGGCGAGTCGTCCGTCATGAAGAACGCCATCGACATCAGCTTCAGGCCCTGGGCATGCAGCGGGATGATCTTGCGATCGGGCGTCGTGTCGGGCCGGCCGCGGGCGCCGGTCAGCAGCGCGAGCGAGGGGCCGTAGACGTCGGCGTCGAGCACGCCGACCTTGGCGCCCCGGGCGAGCAGGGTCAGCGCGAGGTTGATCGCGGTCGTGCTCTTGCCGACGCCGCCCTTGCCCGAGGCGACGGCGATGATGTTGCGCACGCCGGGAAGGCTCGCCATCTGCGCGCCCCCAGCCGCGGCGCGGGCCGCCTGGCGGGTATTCGCCGTCATCGTCACGGCGACGTCGTCGACGCCTTCGAGGGCCAGGACCCGCTCGCGCGCGGCGCGCTCGAACTCGGCCTTCACGGGGCAGGCGGGCGTCGTGAGCTCGATCGCGAACGAGACGCGCCGGTCGTCGATCTTCAGGTCCTTGATGAAGCCGAGGTCGACGATGCTCTTCTGGAAATCGGGGTCGACGATGGGACGCAGGGCGTCGAGCACCTGCGCGGCACTCACGGTCTGGGACATGGTCTTTCCTTTCGGGGCTTCCGATCGAAGCACGCCGGACAATGCGATCGCTGGAGCGCGGCGCGGGCACGCCGCGGGACGCCGAGCTTAGCAGCCCGTCCGGGTCGGGACTCGTCGGGATCGCCGGCTACGCTCGGCCGGCGCAGTTCGCTTCGGCGCCGCGGAGCGCGGCCGCCGCCGGTCGCTGCGCAGGAGGAACCATGAGCGATCTCGACGATGCCTACGAGCGCTTCCTGCTCGTCGATTTCGAGTACGGGGCGGGCTTCTCGAACCACGGTCCGATGGCGGTCGAGGCCCTCGAGTCGATCGGACATCCGGCGCTGATCCCCGCCTTCGTCGACAGCTACGCACCGCGCATCCTGGCCGCCCGGCCCGGCCGCATCCCGGCGCCGGACGAAATCGCTGCGGCGCTCGGCCGGCCGGAGCGCGCGGCGGACTGGGCGGCGTATTTCGACGCGGGCCTGGCGGGCGGCGACTGGCGCGACGTGGCGATGTCGGCGATCCGAACGCTGCTGCCGGGGCTCGCTGCGGCGGCGGGTCATGGGCTGCTGCGAACGGTGCACGCCCTTCGGGCGCTCGAGCGCGACGACCATCCGATCCGGAGGCGCGAGCTCGCCCGGGGGTTGGCGTACTGGTCGGCGAATTTTCGGCGATTGCCCGGCGAGCCCGGCCGGAAGGCGAGAGGGAGCGATCCAGCCGGAGATGCGCGCATCGAGCCCGCGCCGCTGCTTCACGCGCTCGCGCTGGTTCCGGATTGCGGCCGGTCGGCCGAGACCTTCGTCGAATCGATGGGGCGCCTCGACGCGCTCGAGGCGTTTCGAACGGCGATCGAGGATTGCCCCGTTCCGGTCGGCGAAGAGGTCGACGGATTCCTCGGGCGGCTGGTGCGGGCTGCGGCTGCCCTCTATGTCGCCCACCCGGACGCTCGCATCGCCTACGTCCACGCCGTCACGATTCCCGGCGCCGTGCGCTGGCTCGCGCCGCGGCTCGCGCCCGCGGATGCGAGCTGCGCCGCCGGCTTCGCCTTCCAGGCGGTCGCGGCGTTTCATGCGCTCTTCGGCGCCACGCCGTCGCGCGCCGGGGTCGACGACGAGGTCGCGCGGGTCGCCCGGAGCTGGGACGAGATCCGCTACCGCGCGGCGTGCTCGCTCGAGGAGCACGCGGTGAAGCTCGCCGAGGTCTGCTGGCGGGAGCACCGGCTCGATCCGGATCCGATCCTCGCGCTCGCCGCCGCCGACGCCGCGCTCCGGCTGGAAGGCAACCCGAACGCCGCGCGTTGAGGGGATCGCAGCCGCCTTGGAACGCGCTCGCGAAGGCGGAGGTCGGGATCAGGCGGCCGCGGCGGACGTCGGGCGGGCCGGCGCCGAGGTCGCTCTGCGGAGGACCTCGCCGTAGCCGCCTTCGGTGATCAAAGCGCCCTCGAGCAGGCCGCGATCGCGCAGGATCGCGTGGAGTCGCGGCAGCCGGTAATGGGGCACCGTCATGAGCAGGTGGTGCTCGAGGTGGTAGTTCACGAAGGCCGGAGCGAAGAGCAGGCGTTCCCAGGCGCGCACGAGCGTCGTCCGCGTATTGCGGAGCGGGTTCTCGGCCGGGCCGGCCATCGCGTGTTCGGCGATCGAACGGATCCGGAGCGCGAGACGATAGGTCGTCAGCAGGGCTGCGACCCAGAGCAGGTAGAGCTCGGGTCGGCCGAACGCCGCCGGGACCGCGAAGATCGCTGCGTTCGAGACGACGAACGGAACGAGCTTCCGCCAGCCGACGTCGGGCTGCTCGCCGGGCCGCAGGCCCTGATTGCGCTGGGTGCGCTCGCGACCGAGGCCGAGGTCGCGCTTCACCGTCGCGGCGATCTGCTGGATGCCCGTCTGCCCCGACAGATCCCGGAAGACCTTGCGCGCGAAGCTGCGTTTCGTGATCGGGAAGGGCGCCGTCAGGCCGACATCGGGATCCTGGGGGGTCCCCGTATGGGCGTGGTGGACCAGGTGATAGTTGCGATAGGGCTGGACGTCGGCGAACACGGGGTAGGCCCCGAGCCAGTTGCCGAGGCGATCGTTCCAGATCCGATTCGAGAAGAGGCTCCGATGGGACGCCTCGTGCATCACGATCGCGCAGCCGAGCTGCCGGCCGCCGATCACGAAGAGCGCCGCCGCGACCGTCAGCGGGTTCGCGGACCAGCCGACGAGCGCCATGCTCGCGAAGACGAGACCCCAGTTGATGGCGAGGGTCAGGGCGCTGCGGCGATCGTCGAGGGCGAGCACCTCGCGCAGCTCCTCTTTCGAGAGCTGGCGCCTCCAATGGGCTTCGGGCCCTCCGGCTGCTTCCGCGGCACGCCCATCGGCCCCGACGTTTGCTTCGGTCGCCTGCATCGCTTCGGAGCCTAGTCGTCGGACCGGACCGTGCCCATGAGCCGGCTGCGACCGCGAGTCGCGCCCCGGCGGCGTTCTCGCCGGGCCGGGGGCCGCGCTGCGACTTCGGATGGGCCCGTGATACGCTCGGCCCCGATGTCGTCGATCCCCTTGAAAACGAAGCTCTTCGTCCCGGTCTTCGCCCTGACGCTCGCCATCGATCAGTGGACGAAGGCCTGGATCCTGGCCCGATTCTCCTACGGCGAAGAGCAGACGATCATCCCGGGCTTCTTCAACTTGACCCATGTCCGGAATCCCGGCGGGGCGTTCAGCTTCCTCGCGACGCTGCCGGAGTCGTTCCGGCAGGTCTTCTTTCTGGGGACGGGGCTGCTCGCGATCGTTCTCCTGCTGGTCTTCCTGCGTCGAATCGACGCGCGCGATCGGATCGCCGCGACGGCGATCGGCGGCGTGCTCGGCGGCGCGATCGGCAATCTGCTCGATCGGGTGCGATATGGCGAGGTCGTCGACTTTCTCGATTTCCGCCTGATCGGCGGGTACATCTGGCCGACCTTCAACATGGCGGATTGCTGGATCGTGATCGGGGTCGCGCTGCTGATGCTCCAGATGCTCTTCGAGCCGGAGTCCGGCGATCCCGAAGCGGAGCTCGATCCGGCGCTCTCCTCCGACGCGCCGCGCGGATCCTAGGCCCCTGACCCAAGATCGGCGCGGAGGCGCCGCGCGGTCATCTCGGTTCGGGCTCCCGGGGGACGCTGCTCATTCGGATGGATCGGGCGGGCCGTTCGGTTCGGGCAGCGTCGGCCGCTCGGGCGCCTTCGGCGCTCCGGGCAGATTTGCCGCCAGCACCCGCAGCGCATTGCCGCCGAGTACGGCCCGGATCTCCCCTTCCGACAGGCCCCGGTCGATCAGGGCCTGCGTGATCGACGCGAGATCACGCGTGTCGAAGCCGACGGTCGTCGCGCCGTCGTAGTCGGAGCCGAGGGCGGCGTGCTCGGCGCCGACGAGGCGAACCACGTGATGGATCGCGCGCGCGATGTCGGCGGGCGCGAGACCGCAGGCCGCGACCGCCCAATACCCGATGCCGACGATGCCGCCTCCGGCGGCGATGCGACGCAGCTGTGCGTCGGAGAGATTGCGCGGGTTGTCGCAGGTTCCGCGCACGCCCGAATGCGAGACGACCGTCGGCTTCGTCGCCCGGCCCAGCACTTCGTCGACGGCGGCGGGGGAGAGATGGGCGAGGTCCGCCGTGATTCCGAGGCGTTCCATTTCGGCGAGCGTCGCCCGGCCGAGAGCCGTCAGGCCGCCTTGCCGGACGCCGGCCGACGAGCCTGCGTAGTCGTTGTCGAAGAAATGGGCCAGGCCGATCATGCGGTAGCCCGCGTCGAAGAGGCGCTGGAGGTTCGCGGGTTCGGATTCGAGCGCATGGGCGCCTTCGATCGCCAGCAGCGCGCCGACGACGGGCGCTCCGGCTTCGCGCGCGCGCTGCAGGCGCTCGAGGTCCGCGCGATCGCGCAGCAGCACGAGGCCGCCCGCCGATGCGCGTGCCGTCGCTGCGAGGCGCTTCGCATGGAAGAGGGCGCGCTGCATCGGGCTCTGCCAGGCGGTGGGCGAGAGGCGCGCGATCCCGGCGGCGGTGAGCAGGTCCAGGCCGCGCGCTTCGGTGCGTTCGATGTTGGTCCCGAGATAGACCTTCGTCGGCAGGCCGAAGACTTGCAGGGCGACGCCGCCGGCGCGCAGGCGGGGGAGGTCGACGTGCCCCGTCCCTCCCGTCGTCAGCAAGTCGCGGCCGAAGAGCAGCGAGTCGGCGTGCAGATCGACGACGAAGCTCGCCGCGTGGAGGGCGCGCGCGCGGTCGCCGACCGGCGCCAACGCGACCGGATCGATCCGGTTGATGAAGCGCTCGAGCCGGAGCCCGAGCACGAGCCACGCGCAGGCGAGCGCGATCGCGAACACCGGGAGGACCCGCCGGACCCAGGTCTGGAGCACGGTTCGCGGGCGGCTCACGGTCGCGCGTCCCGTTCGCGCAGGCCGGCATCGCCCGCTGCTGCAGCGCCCTGTTCGAAGCGCCGCGCGATCAGGCGATGGATCGCCGCCGGAAAGAGCCGCTTCGCCCAATCCGACAGCACCGTCTCCGGCCGCACGCGCACGAAGAGCCGATTCCGCTCGATCGCGCGCAGGATCGCCCGGGCGACGACGTCCGGCGGCGCCCCGCGGCGGTCGAAGAGGGCCTGCACGTCGCGCCGCATCGATTCGTCCTCCATCCGCCCCGAGCGGACGATCGCCGTATCGATGCAGCCGGGATGGATCGTCGAGACGCCGATCCGATCCCGGCGGAGCTCGGCGTAGAGACTCTCGGAGAGCGCGCGCACCGCTGCCTTCGTCGCGCAGTAGCCGCTCTGGTGGGGCAGGCCGAGCAGCCCGAACAGACTCGAGAGATTGACGATGTGCCCCTCGTCCTGGCGCCGGATCAGCGGCAGGAAATGATGGCAGCCGTGGACGACGCCCCAGTAGTTGACGCCGACGAGCCATTCGAGGTCCGCGAGGCGCTGATCCGCGAAGGGACCGGCGATCACGACGCCGGCGTTGTTCACGAGGATGTGCGCCGCGCCGTGGAACGATTCGACCTGTCGCGCGAAGGCCTCGACCGCGGGCGAAGACGAGACGTCCACGCGCTCGGTCATCACCCGCGCGCCGAGGCGCGTCGCTTGATGCGCCGTCTCGTCGAGTCCGGCCGTGTCGAGGTCGGCGAGCGCGAGACCACAGCCCCGCTGCGCGAGCCGGAGGGCCGTCGCCCGCCCGATCCCGCTCGCGGCTCCGGTGACGACGGCGATGCGTCCTTCGATGCGCTGCATGGGCTCTCGGACTCCAGGGGTTGGGGCGAAGCCTCTCAGGCGAACAGGCCCGCGAGACAACCCGTGATGCAGGTGGCGAGCGTTCCCGCGACGATCGAGCGCAATCCGAGCTCGGCGGCCTCGGCGCGGCGTTCGGGCGCGATGCCCTCGATCCCGCCGAGCAGGATCGCGAGGGAACCGAAGTTCGCGAAGCCGCAGAGCGCATAGGCGGCGATCGTCGCGCTGCGTGCGGAGATCGCGCCGTTCTCGATGAGTCGCGCGAGATCCTGATAGGCGACGAATTCGTTGACGACCGTCTTGGTCCCGATCAGGCTCCCGATCGTGCGCGCCTCGTCCAGCGGGACGCCCATCAGGAGCGCGATCGGCGCGAAGATCCAGCCGAAGATCGCCTGCAGCGTCAGGTCGCCCGCGCCGAACAGCCCGCCGACGGCCCCGAGGACGTGGTTCGCGAGGGCGACGAGCGCGACGAAGGCGACCAGCAGCGCGCCGATGTTGAGCGCGAGCCGCAGGCCGACGAGTCCGCCTTCGGCGGCGGCGTCCACGAGGTTGTGGGCCGTCCCCCGATCGAGCAGCGCGGCGCCCGCGCGGGTCTCGGGCACGCTCGTCTCGGGCACCATCAGCTTCGCGACGACGAGCCCCGCCGGCGCCGAGAGCAGGCTCGCGACCACGAGATGGCCCGCATAACCCGGCCCTAGGATCATCGAGTAGGCGACGAGCACCGTCCCGGCAATCGTCGACATCCCGACAGTCATGAAGGCGAAGAGCTCGGAGCGCGTCATGCGTGGGAGATAGGGGCGAACGATCAGCCCCGCCTCGGTCATCCCGACGAAGACGTTCGCGACCGAGGCGAGCGCCTCGGCCCCCGAGACGTTCATCGTCCGCGCGAAGAAGCGTGCGGCGAGCCGGACCAGGGGCTGGATCCAGCCGAGGAAATAGAGCGTCCCGAAGAGGCTGCCGACGACGACGATGATCGGCAGCACGCCGAGCGCGAAGCTCTGCCCGACGTCGAGCAGCGGGCCGAAGACGAAGCGGGCGCCC
Organism: Myxococcota bacterium; assembly: GCA_963169575.1. GTDB lineage: Bacteria > Myxococcota_A > UBA9160 > UBA9160 > UBA4427 > UBA4427. The sequence continues at coordinate 8,948 of CAUJGH010000594.1, forward strand.
GCCTGCGAGATCGAGATCAGGATCGCCACGGGCCGCTCGACGAAGGCGAAGAAGGCGCCGCCGAGCGGGGTCGCCAGCAGCCCGATCCCGAGCCCGAGCTGGATCAGCATCCCGCCCCGCATGGTCCGGAAGTCGATCGCCGAGCGGTCCGTCGAGGCGAGCCATGCGATGCCGAGCAGCGCGCAGAGCCCCGCCCCCGAGAGCGCCCGCAGGCCGAGCTCGTTCATGCGCCGGCTCCGCGCTCCGCGCCGCGCGCGTCGCCGCGCACTTCCCGGCGCTCTCCTGCCTGAAATTCGGCGACGAAGCGCGCTGCGGCCGCCTCGGGATCCGCCGCTGCGGCGATCGCAGAGATGACCGCGACGCCGGCGACGCCGAGCGATCGGAGCGCCGGCAGATGCGCCTCCTCGATACCCCCGATCGCGACGAGCGGGCGCGGTGCGGCGAGGCGGACGGCGTCCGCGAGCGCCTCGAGGCCACGGGCTGCGAAGGGCGAATCCTTCGAACGGGTCCCGAAGACCGGTCCAAAAGCGACGTAGTCGACGTCCTCCTCGCGCGCGGCTGCGAGCTGCTCGGGCGTATGCGTCGAGCGGCCGATCGCGAGTCGAGCGCGGGCCTGTGCGGGAACGGCCGAAGGCGGCAGATCCTCCTGCCCGAGGTGGACGGCATCGGCGCCCGCGAGGAGCGCGAGGTCGAAGCGGTCGTTGAGGACGAACCGGACGCCGGCGCGCCGGGTCAGCGCGCGGATCTCGCGGGCCCATTCGAGCGTCTGGCGATCCCCGGCGTGCTTGGTCCGCAGCTGGACGACGGCGACGCCCGCCCGGCAGGCCGCGCGCGCCTGGGAGGCCGGATCGCGTCCCCAGCGCGGATCGTCGTCGCAGAGGACGTGCACGCCGCGATAGGCGTCGCCGCGACCTTCCGCCATGCCTGCGCGGCCGGGGTCAGCGCTCGGATCGCGCGTGCTCACGAGCGGTTCGGGAGCTCGATGCGCAGGTCGGTGATCTTCTTGCGCAGCGTGTTGCGGTTGATGCCGAGCACCGCCGCGGCGCGGATCTGGTTGCCCTGGGTCCGTTCGAGCACGACCTCGAGCAGCGGTCTTTCGACGCGCTGTTGGATGCGGTGGTAGATGTCGGTGAGCGAGCCGCCTTCGTCGAAGAGCCGCTCGACCTCCTTGACGACGAGCTCCTCGAGGCTCGTCTCGCGAGACGACGAGTCGCCCGTGCGGGTCAGGAAGTCGAAGGCCGAGGGGGCGAGCACGTTCTCGGTCGAGAGCACGAGCGCGCGCTTGATGGCGTTCTCGAGCTCGCGCACGTTGCCCGGCCAGTCGTGCCGCTCGAGCCGCTCGATCGTGGTATCGGGCAGGCTCACGGGCCCCTCGGCGAGCTCCGGCGCATAACGTTCGACGAAATGCAATGCGAGCGTCCGCACGTCCTCGATCCGCTCCCGCAAGGGCGGGATCGACATCGGCACGACGCGCAGCCGGTAGAGCAGATCCTCCCGGAAGCTGCCCTCGCGCACCCGCTCGTCGAGATCGCGATGGGTCGCCGCGATGATCCGCACGTCCACCAATTCGGGATGGCGCCCGCCGACCGGCGTCACTTCGCCCGATTGGAGCACGCGCAGCAGCTTCGCCTGGAGCTCGATCGGCATGTCGCCGATCTCGTCGAGGAAGAGGGTGCCTCCGCTGGCTTCGCGGAAGCGGCCGGTGCGCGAGTTCGTCGCGCCGGTGAAGGCGCCGCGTTCGTGGCCGAAGAGCTCGCTCTCGAGCAGCTCGCGCGGAATCGCGGCGGCGTTGATCGCGATGAACGGGCCCTCGGCGCGGGGGCTCGCGGCATGGATGGCGTGGGCGACGAGCTCCTTGCCGGTTCCGCTCTCGCCGGTGATCAGGACGGGCACGTTGCGCGGCGCGACCTTGCCGACGGTCTTGAAGATCTCGAGCAGCGCCGAGCTCGAACCGACGAGCCGATCGCCGCCCGGCGCCACCGCCCGCCCCACCGCGCGGCGCAGCGTGCGCACCTCGTCCTTGAGCGCCCGGGTCGCGAGCGCCTTCTCCGACAGCGCCTTCACGGAGGCGAGTGCGAAGGGCTTCACGAGATAGTCGAGGGCGCCGGCCTTCATCGATTCGACGGCGTTCTCGAGCAGGTTCTGTGCGGTGATGAGGACGATCGCGACGTCGTTGCCGGCGGCGCGACTCTGCTTCAGAACCTCGATGCCCGTCATGCCCGGCATCCGGATGTCGACGAAGGCGAGATCGAAGCGCCCGAGCTGGAGCGCGCGCAGCGCCGCTTCGCCGTCTTCGACGACCTGGACATCGTGCCCGAGGCTCTCGAGGGTCTCCTGGAGCACGAAGCGGATCGAGGGCTCGTCGTCGGCGACCAGCACGCGCATGCGGTCGTTCTGCAGGGTCAAGTTCGGATCTCCTGGGCGGGGGGATGCAGCGGAAGATCGACGTCGATGCGCGTCCCCTCGCCGAGCACGGATTCGATGCGGAGGCGTCCGCCATGGCGGCGCACCCAGTGTCGCGCGACCGAGAGGCCGAGGCCCGTCCCTTTCGGCTTGGTCGTGAAGAAGGGCGTCGAGAGGCGGCCGAGGATCTCCTCGGGGATGCCGGGTCCCTCGTCCTGGATGCGGATCCGGACGGTCGGCTGGGCGCGGCCGTCCTCGCCGACCAGACGATGCTCGAGCGTCATGCCGGTCGAGATCTTGAGGGTCCCGGGCCTGCTCTCCATCGCCTGCATCGCGTTGCGGACCAGATTGAGGAAGACCTGCTGGAGCCGGGCCTCGTCGGCCTCGAACTCGGGGATCGACGGGTCGTAGCGACGGACGAGCCGGATCGCTTCGTGGCCGCGCTCGAGCTGGACGAGATCGAGCAGGCCGTCGAGCAGGCGATGGATGTTGACGGGCCGCAGCTCGAGCCGGTCGCCGCGGGCGAAGACCATGAGCTCGTCGACCAGCCCGGAGATGCGGTCGACTTCCTGGACGATCAGGCTCGCCGCCTTCTGGCTGCGTTCGTCCTGCGAACGCATGCCGATCAGCTCGGCCGCACCGCGGATGCCGCCGAGGGGATTGCGGACCTCGTGGGCGATGCCGGCGGCGATGTGGCCGTAGGACTCCTGGCGCTCCCGCTCGCTGATCTCCTCGCGCAGCGTGCGCGCGGCGCTGCGGTCGCGCATCGCGATCGCGAGGGCGGACGGTGTTCCGCTCGGCGCGTCACCGATGTTCGAGACGGCGACGTCGACCGGGATCGGGCTCTCGAAGCGCTGGGGGAATTCGATCTCGTCGTGGATCGAGGCGCGGCCCGAGCGCCGGACCCGCTCGACGACGCCGCAGACCGGATGATCGGCACCGAGCACTTCGCCTAACGTCCGGCCGGGCGTGGCGTCGACGGCCAGCCCGAGCAGGCGCCGCGCCTCGGGGTTGACCCGCTCGATCCGGTCGGCTTCGTCGAGGATCAAGACCCCCTCGAGCAGCGCGTCGAAGATGCCCTGGAGGTCGTGTTTCATGGCGCTCGCGTCCGTCGGCCAGCGGGCGGAGGGCCCGTGGGCGAGCAATCTAGCCGCGCGAGATCCGGCCGCAAATGCGCGGCGCGGATGGGCTGCGCGCGACCCGGTCGAGGGACTACCGTAGGGCGTCTGTGGCGCTCGGGCCCGTGAGCGGCACGGGCCATCGGTGGGCTGGATCGAAGAGCAGGATGGAAGCGATGAGAGAGGGACTCACGGT
>CAUJGH010000595.1 GCA_963169575.1 Myxococcota bacterium
AGCGTCTGCGTATAGACGATCAGGCATTGTTTCGAGAACCCGTAGGCATCGGCATTCAGCTGCGGCGGATTCTTCAGCCAGGCCTCTCCCGCTTCGAAGGTCTCGAGCGCCAGGAACTCGCGCACGAGCGGCAGGTTGCTCTTCCAGGCCATGCCCGCCGTCGAAGAGATGGAGGCGATGCTCCCGCCCGCTCGCAGCCGCGGGATCAAGGCGTCGGTCAGATGTCGCAGGCCGACGAAGTTGATCATCATCGTGTCGAAGGCCGAGAACGGCGGATGCGGCACGCCGGCGCAGTTGAAGAGCACGTCGATCTCGCCCGGCAGCTCGCGGATCGCGGCATCGAGCGAGGTGCGGCTCTTCATGTCCGTGCGGTGATAGCGGTGGACCGGTGCCTTCACGTCCCCGATGTCGAGCGCGTGGACCTCCGCACCGAGGGAGACCAGCAGCTCGGCGGCCGCGGCGCCCATGCCCGTCGCGCAGCCGGTGATCACGACCTTCTTGCCCGAATAGCCCAGCACGTCCGTCATCCCGTTCTCCTCTCGTCGATCCACGCCCGAAGCTTCCCGATCGCACTCGCGTTCGGAGCGCCTGCGCTGCTTCCACCTTCGATTTCGTTCCGGAGCCTGCTCGATCGACGGAAAGCGATCAAGGCTCCACCGTGATCGCGATCGCCGGCCGCTCGCCGCCCGCCGTCAAGGTTCGAACCGCCAGGGCGGCGTCTTCGAGCGGATAATGGTGGGTGTGCAGGCGTTCGAGCGGAAGACGCCGCGACTCGATGAGACCGATCGCCTGGCGAAAGCTTCGATGATCGACGGCGCGCACGCCCCGGACCGTCAGGCGGCGCATGGCGATCTCGTCGGTCGGGAAATCCGGGACGGCGCGCCCCTTCAAACCGGCGAGGACGATCGTGCCCCCCGGCCGGGCGGCGCGGACCGCATCGAGCACCGGCTGCGCAGCATGAGGCGTCGTGTCGACGACGACATCGACGCCGGCGCCGCCGGTCGCGCCGCGGATCCGCTCGACGGGATCCTCGCGTTCGACGTCGATCGCGAGCTCGGCGCCGAGTTCGCGCGCGAGCGCGAGCTTGGCGGCGTCGCGGGCGCCCATGCCGGTTACGAAGATCCGCGTGGCCCCGGCCGCGCGGGCCGCAAGCACGCAGGCGAGACCGCGCTGCCCGGGTCCGAAGATCGCGACCGTGTCCCCGACCCGCAGTCCCGGCGCCGCAACCGCCCAGGCGAAGCCCGCCCCGAGCGCGTTGTAGAGCGCCGCGATCCGGGGCTCGATCCGCGCATCGATCTTGTGGGGCACCGCGCCCGGCGGCAGGTAGAGCATCTCCGCATAACCTCCCCAGAGCGCCGGCGCCGTCTTCGTCGGCACGAATCCGAAGGTTCCGGGCGAGACGAGGCAAGTGGAGGCGTCGAGACATCCGAGACAGCGGCCGCATCCGAAATCCGCCTCGAGCACGACCCGATCCCCCGGTGCGAGCTTCCAGCGCCGCGCCGCGCGCGGACCGATCGCCTCGATGCGACCGACGGGCTCGTGGCCGGGAATGACGGCGTCGGCCAGCGGAATCCGACCCGAGAGGACCTCGGCATCCGTTCCGCAGATGCCGCAGGCCTCGACGCGCAGGAGCGCGTCGTCGTCGCCGATGCGCGGTCGTTCGAAGAGCTCGAGCTCGAGCCGATCCGGCTCTCGTAGAACCATGGCGCGGATCCCTGTCGTCATGCGAAGGCGCCTCCGTTCCTCATGCGCGGCGTCGCGCCTTCCGGCGCTCGCTGCCCGCGTTCGACGCGCCTCGAGGCTGCGCGACGAGCAGGGCCGCGAGTCGCGCCGCAGCGCGCTCGCCGAGCCTCAGCCTCAGGCGCGATGCCAGCCCTTCGAGATCGGACTCGCTCGCGGCGGACGCGGGCTCCGGAGCGACGACCCGCAGGCGCGAGCGCGCGTTGCGGGGCGACGCATCCGGGTCGTCGCTCTTCCGCAGGGCGGTGAAGAGGCGATTCGACGTCTCGCGCAGCGCCTCGAGCTGCGCCTTGCCGAGAACGGCTGCGAGCTCCCGATCGAGGGTCCTCGCGGCCGAGGCGGCATCGGCGAGCAGTCGATCCCCGCGCGGCGTGCGATACAGGACGGTGCCTCGGCGGTCTGCCGCGTCCGGCTCCCGGCGCAGGTAGCCGAGCGATTCGAGCTCGAGACCGGTCAGGCTGATCGATTGCCGACTCACATGATGGCGCCGGGAGAGATCGCGGACACGCGATCCCCCGCTCTCGACGAGCGGCAGGACGAGCGCCTGCGACGGCTTGAGGCCGCGATGACCGAGCCGGGTCGTCGCGTCGATCAGGCGCCGCTGAAGCTCGATCGCGAGCTGCGGGAGACCGCCGAGCGGCGGCACGAGCGGCGCCGCTCGCAGCCCGTCGACGCGGGGCTGGACCTCGAGCGATCGGTAGAGCTGCGCGACCGATTCCGCGAGCTGCTGCAGCCGCGCCGGCCCCACCCGCCCCGCATAATCGGTCTCTGCCTCGCGGATGATCCGGATCGCGTCCTCGACGAGCTCGCGCCCGCGCTGCGAGAGCTCGACGAGCTGACCGCGCGCTCCCCGGGTGCTCGATCGACGGACGAGAAAGCCCGCCTTCAGGGCGAGCCCCGCCAGCTGGCTACACGCCTGCTTGCTCACGCCGAGCCCCTCTGCCAGCTCGCCGAGCGGACGCGCTTCGAGCCAGACCAGGGAGAGCAGCGGGCCCAGGCTGGGCCGCAATCCGACATGACCCCGCTCGGCTTGCAGACGCGTCAGCATGCGCAGCTCGAGGTCCCGCGCGATGCCGATCAACGCATGCGAGACCGGGGCCGCGGCCTCCGGGTCGAAGGGCTTCTTCGTCATGGCTCGACGATACGACGCGCGGGCGCGCCCGGTCAATCTCACTTGACAACTTCGTCACGCCTGATTTACAACCGAAGCGGGCCCTGCCCCGGGAGGTTCAGCTTGTCCCCTCGAAGAAACCCCGCCCGAAAGCTTCGGATCGCGATCATCGGCGCCGGCCCCGGTGCGCTCTGCATGGGCGTGCGGCTGCGCCAGGCGGGCTTCGAGGATTTCGTGCTGCTCGAGAAGGGCCAGGGCGTCGGCGGGACCTGGTATCACAATCGCTATCCAGGCTGCGCCTGCGATCTGCAGTCGGCGATCTACTCGTTCTCGTTCGAGATCAAGAAGGACTGGACACGCCCCTACGCCACGCAGCCCGAGATTCTGCAATACATGGAAGATCTCGCGGATAAACACGACCTGCTGCGTCATGTCCGCTTCGGCGCGGAGGTGGCGCGCGCGATCTGGGACGACGAACAGGCCCGCTGGACGCTCGCGCTCGCTTCGGGCGAGACCGTCGAAGCAGAAATCGTCGTCAGCGCGCTCGGCATGTTCAACGCCCTCTCGCATCCCGAGATCCCCGG
>CAUJGH010000596.1 GCA_963169575.1 Myxococcota bacterium
CGGGAAGCGGCGCTCGATCAGGTGGGTCGCCAGCTCCTCGAGGTCGCTCTCGCAGACCCGCCGGAAGAGCGGGATCCCCCGGAGCGAATCCAGAACGTCTTTTCGAATCGAGCCAGTGGTGTTCATGTGGACCTCATCGGGCTTTCGGTGGGCCCTGCTCCCATCGCCGGCCTCGAGCTGATCGTACGTCGCAACCGGCCCGACCCTTGGTGACTGATATCACAATCAAAGGGATCTCCGGACGGTTTTCCTGGGAAACGCATCCCGACCCTGATCCGCCCGACAGCGCCTCCCGCCCGCTCGCCCGCCCGGATCCTCAGCGACCGACGCCCCAATACTGGAAGCCCGCCGCGACGACCGGATCGCGCTTGTAGACGTTGCGCAGGTCGAGCATCCGGGGCTCGGCCATCAATTCCCTGGCGCGTGGGAGGTCGAGCAACCGGAATTCGTTCCATTCCGTGACGACCACCATCGCGTCGGCCCCCTCGAGGGCCTCGTAGGCGTCCTTGCAGAGGGTCATCTCCGGCACGAGCCGGCCCGCCTGGGCGAGCGCGGCCGGATCGTAGGCCCGGATCTTCGCGCCCCTGCGCAGGAGTTCGCGCACGATGTCGATCGCCGGCGCCTCGCGCAGATCGTCCGTCTCCGGCTTGAAGGAGAGCCCGAGCACACCGACGGTCCGTCCGACCACGTCGCCCTCGAGGGCGGCGACGATCTTGTCGACCATGCGGAGCCGCTGCCGCTCGTTGACCCGGATCGTCGCCTCGACGATCGAGAGCTCGTGGCCGAGCGCGCGGGCGAAATGGGCGGCGGACGTCGTGTCTTTCGGAAAGCAGGAGCCGCCATAGCCGGGGCCGGCGTGGAGGAACTTCTTGCCGATCCGGTTGTCGAGCCCCATCACGCGGGCGATCGCCTGGACGTCCCCGCCGATCTCCTCGCATAGCACGGAAAGCTCGTTGACGAACGAGATCTTGGTCGCGAGGAAGGCGTTCGCGGCGTACTTCGCGAACTCGGCCGTATGGATGTTGGTCTCGACGAAGGGCGTCTCGTTCAGATAGAGCGGGCGATAGAGATCCTTCAGGATCGCCAGCGCCTGATCGTCGCCCGGATCCGTCCCGATCACGACGCGGTCCGGCCGCATGAAGTCGCCGATCGCCGCGCCCTCGCGCAGGAATTCCGGATTCGACGCCACCGAAAAGCGCAGCTTCGACCCGCGCAGATCGAGCTCCTCCTGGATCCAGGCGCGCACGTGGTCCGAGGTCCCCACCGGCACCGTGCTCTTCGTGACGATCACGCGATAGCCGTCGAGACAGCGACCGATCTCGCGCGCGACGGATTCGACGAAGGCGAGGTCGGTGCTTCCGTCGGGCGCGGCGGGCGTGCCGACGGCGACGAACACGACCAGTGCGCGGGAGACGGCGTCGGCGAGGTCGAGGGTGAACGAGAGGCGCCCGCTGCGCGTGTTGCGCTCGACGATGTCCTCGAGGCCCGGCTCGTAGATCGGGATCTCGCCGCGCCGGAGCGCGTCGATCTTCTCCGGAAGCTTGTCGACGCAGGTGACCTGGACGCCGAACTCCGAGAAGCAGGCGCCCGTGACGAGGCCGACGTAGCCCGTGCCGATGACTGCGATGTTCATGCCTTGTCTTCGTCCTCGTTCGCAGAGCGCGCGTTGCTGGCTGCATCCCGCGGATTGCGGGCGGACGCTTCCGGCCCCTCCAGCGAGAATGCATCGAGATTGCGGAGCAGACGGATGGTCACCGCGATCACCGCCGCGAGATAGACGAACGCGAGCCAGCCGTCGATCTGCGCGAACGAGATGGCGATCATGCAGAAGCAGCTCGTCAGGAAGTAGAGCATCAGCACGGCGTTCTTGTGGGAGCCTTCGCGGACGAGCAGCCGGTGGTGCATGTGGAGCTTGTCCGGAGAGAAGACGCCCTTTCCGCTCCGGATCCGGCGCGCGATCGAGAGCAGGGTATCGAGCAGCGGGATGGCGAGCGCCAGCATCGGCACGATGAACGCGAGGACGGCCGCCTTCCGATAGCCCTCGAGCGCGAGTACGGAGAGGCTGAAGCCGATCAGGAGAGAGCCCGTATCGCCGAGGAAGATGCGCGCAGGCGGAAAGTTGAAGGGCAGGTAGCCGATCAGCGCGCCGAACATCGCGAGCCCGATCGTCACGCCGACCCATTGCTCGGCCTGCCAGCAGATGATCGTCAGCGTCGCCGCGATGATCGCGCCGAGTCCCGACGACAGGCCGTCGAGGCCGTCGATCAGGTTCATCGCGTTGGTGACGCCGACGATCCAGAGGAGCGAGACGGGCCACACGATCCAGAGCGGCACTTCGAGGGTCTGGACCGAGAAGGGATCGCTGAAGAGATCGAAGCGGAATCCGGCCTGGATCGCGATGGCCGCGGCGACGAGCTGGAAGGCGAGCTTCACGTTCGCGCGCAGCGTGAAGCGGTCGTCGAGAAACCCGATCGTCATGAGGAGCCCGGCCCCGAGCACGAAGCCCCAGGCCTTCGGGAAGACCTCGACCTCCGTTGCCCAGACGGTCGCGAGCACGAGGCCGGCCCCTGCCCCCACGCCGACGGCGAGCCCCCCGAGCAGCGGCATCCGCGCGCGCCGGGAGACCTTGCGATCATTCGGCCGATCGACGGCTCCCACGGCGATCGCGAGGCGCATGACCGCCGGCGTCGCGAGTGCGGCGACGCCCGCGGCGACGAGCATGATCGCGATGGCTCGGAGCTCGTTCAATTCGAATCCCCTCGAACTCCGAGCGCCGGGTCCGCGACGTTCGTGGACCGGCAGCCGCAGAGGTCAGCGCTCGATCAGTAGTAGCCGTACTGCTCGCGCGTCGCCTCGGATCCGTTCAGGACCAGCCCCACGACCCGCCGCCGATCGAGGATGTCGAGCGCCGCCTGCACGTCCTCCTTCGGCGTCACCCCCGCGCGCACGACCATCACGAGCCCGTCGCACAGCTCGGAAATGCTCTTCGCGTCGGGCAGCCCGAG
>CAUJGH010000597.1 GCA_963169575.1 Myxococcota bacterium
CGCCACGCGCTCCTCGAAAAAGGGAAAGAGCGGCTCGTAGCGCAGTCCGACGAGCTCGCTCGCGGCGACCTTGCGGATGAAGCGGAAGCGCTCTCCCTCGACGGGGGCAGAGAGTTCCGACTCGCCGGCGCCGGCGGCGAGGGCCGCTGCGAGCGCCTTGTCGAAGGCGCCGAGGCGCGCGGAGGCGAAGACGAGCCGATCTCCGCCTTCGAGCGACTCGACGAGTGCGTATTCGATCTCCGGACCGACGCAGAGCGCGAGGTTCGAGGGCAGCGTCCAGGGGGTCGTCGTCCAGGCGGTCAGGTAGACGTCGCCGGAGCGTCCAGGCTCGAGCACCGGCGTCGCATCGGATCCGCGACGGCCCGAGCGGGCAGCGTCCGGCACGATGCGAAAGCGGACGGTGATCGCGGGATCCTGGACGTCCTTGTAGTTCTTGTTGGCCTCGAAGTTCGAGAGCGGCGTCGCCAGCCGGCACGAATAGGGCATGATCCGATAGCTGCGATAGATGCGTCCCTTGTCCCAGAGCTGCCGGAAGATCCACCAGACCGACTCCATGAAGTCGAAGTCCATCGTCTTGTAGTCGTCGTCGAAGTCGACCCAACGCCCCATGCGCGCGACGGTGCGGCGCCACTCTCCGACGTAGGTCTGGACCATCGAGCGGCACTGCTCGTTGAAGACGTCGACGCCGCGCTCGGCGATGGCCGCCGCGCCGGAGAGGCCGAGGGCATCCTGCGCGAGGGCTTCGATGGGCAGACCATGGCAATCCCAGCCGAATCGGCGCTCGACATGGTGGCCTCGCATGGTCCAGAATCGCGGGACGATGTCCTTGATGGTGCCCGCCAGCAGGTGGCCGTAATGGGGCGTGCCCGTCGCGAAGGGCGGGCCGTCGTAGAAGACGAAGGCCGGTTGGCCTTCGCGCCGGCGGTTGCTCTCGCGGAACGCATCGATGCGCTCCCAGAAAGCGAGGATCTCGCGCTCGAGACTCGGAAAATCCGCGGTCGCTTCGACACGCTCGAAGACCGGCTCGTGAGGCGCGCTCATTCCCATCCTTCCCGTCGATTCCCACCGATGATCTCGACGGGACGCCGCCCGGCGTTCATCCAGGCGCTGCTCCCGTCATTCACCCCGCCATTCACGCTGCCATTCACCCCGCCATGCACCCCGCCAGAGCCCCCTGCTTCCGCCTCCGCAATGCGGGACAGGGGGAGTATCGGGGAATCGGGTTCCGGGAAGCAACTGTGCGCTCGCGGCGGCGCTGCCCCGTTCGTCGTCTGCCCCGAATCGAGCGATGGCGCGCCTCGACGGAGCGGGGAATCTCTGTGCTAATGACTTGCCGGCTCCAAGCGAACCGACACGCGCACCCCCGACGCCTGGAGACGCGATCCCAGGCGGCCCGCCTCCGGCAGGGTCGCCCCCCGCAGACCCGGCCCTCGAAAACCCGTCCCTCGAAATGGAGAGCGAATCGAAATGAGTCCCGGCATGGATCTCGGCACGCTGTTGCACGGCACCAATCCGATGTTCACCGACGTGGCGCTCTTGATCGGCCGCGTCGCGATCGGCGTCTGTTTCATGATCCACGCCTTCGGCAAGCTCGGCTGGGTCGGTTCGGGATCCATGGAGGGCTTCGCGCGCTGGCTGGGCGATCTCGGCGTGCCGATGCCGGAGGTTCAGGCGCGCATGGCGATGCTCTCGGAGCTCGTCGGCGGTGCGATGCTCGCGCTGGGTCTCGGAACCCGGCCCGCCTGCGTCGCCCTGATCGGCACGATGCTGGTCGCGGGCATCGTCGGCCATCGGGGTGCCGGCTACCTCATCACCAACAATCCGCCGGGCGCCGAGTACACGATCAATCTCGCCGTCGTCTGTCTTCTATTCCTCCTGATCGGCCCGGGCGCGATCTCGCTCGACGCGCTGCTCTTCTAGCGCGCCGCGCGCGCCGGGGCGGAGCGGCCGAACGATCGGCCGCGCCCGGTGCGGCGAGTTCCCGCGCGAGCCACGGGGATCCCGTGACGTCGGTCGAGCGATGCTGAAGCTGTGTCTCGCGCATCCCGTCTTCTATCCGACCTTCGGCGGCGGCTCGCTGCGCTTTCTCCGCTATCAACCGGGTCTTCGCAAACGCGACGTGCAGACCCGGGTGCTCGCCGGCACCGCCCGGGCGAAGGACGCGAACCATCCGGGCGAGCCGCACGATTGGTCCCGCCAACCGATCGGTCGCATGCTGCCCGTCGAGTCCATCGAGGGCATTCCGGTCCACCGCGTGCGTCTGCCCGACGAGACGAGCGCGAGGCGGACCGCGATCTACTTCCGGGCGTTGATCGCGCTCTGCCGGGATCCGGTGACGCGCCCGGACCTGATCCAGCTGCATTCCTTCGAACGACTCGAGTCGCTCTACTGGGTTCCGCGTCTTCGGCGTCTCGGGATCCCGATCGTCTACGCGATCCAGATCTCGAGCCCGCGGAGCCATCGTTCGAATCTCCTCGGTGCGCTGCAGCCGAAGATGCTCCGGCGCTTCTACGACCAGTTCGACGGTGTCGTGACGAGCAGCGAGCAGATCGAAGGGCGGCTCCGGCAGCTCGGCGTCGGCGCACCGATCGCCGTGATCCCGAACGGCGTCGACCTCGAGCGTCATCGTCGGGCGGACGCCGCGGCGCGCCAGGCGGCACGCGCGCGGATCGGAATCCGGGGAAATGGACCGGTCCTGCTCTCGGTCGGCGCGATCAGCCCGCGCAAGGGGAGCGATCTGCTGGTCGAGGCCTGGACCCGCCTGCTGCCGAGTCATCCCGACCTCGAGCTCGTCCTGGTCGGGCCGCGCCACGACCAGGGGCCGAAGCGGCAAGGCCCGTTCGAGCAGCGGATCGATGCGCTGATCGAAGGTTCGGGACGCGCGCGGCAGGTTCATCTGCTCGGCGTCCGAGACGACGTCCCCGAGCTCTATGCCGCGGCCGACCTGATGGCCCTCCCGACTTCGCGCGAGGGCGGAACCCCGAACGTCGTCCTCGAGGCGATGGCCTGCGGCCTGCCGGTCCTGCTGACGCCCTTCGACGGCCAATCGACGGCGATCGGTCGACCGGGCATCGAATTCGAGCAGACGCCCCGGACCGTGCTCGCGCTCTCGCAGGCCATCGGGGATCTGCTCGCGAACGAAGCGCGCCGCACTGCGCTCGCGCAGAGCGGGCTCGAATGGGTGCGAACCCATCTGGGTCTCGACCGGAGCCTCGACCGCTTCGCCGACTACTACGAGCGCGCGGCGAGCCGAACGCTCGACGCCGCCGAGATCGCCGCACAAAACCCGACCTTTCCGACGCTCGAGCCCGCGAACGCGGCGCGATCTGGATCCTTTTCGGAATGAGCGGCCTCGGGCGCGCCGCAGGCGCCGCACGTCCGATCCTCGTCGTGACCGATCGGCGCTTCTGGCGCCGCGGGATCGGCTCAGAACAGCGCATCGCGAATCTGCTCGATCATCTCGCCCGGCGCGAACGCCCCGTGGTGGCCGCCTATCTCGGGCGCCTCGGGCGCCTTCCCGCCTCGGAACGCGCAGCGCTCGCGCGATTCGTTGCCCCCCTGCCCGGGCTCTCGATCCGAGCCCGCCCGCCGGGCCCGCTCGGCTGGCTGCTGGAGCGGATCACTCCGCGCTCCCGGGGCCAGGACCGCGCCAATCCGCTGCTTGCGAGCCGATCGCCCGCGCGGCGCCGATTCGTTCAGGCGTTGCTGTCGGCGCTCGCGCCGCGCGTCGTGATCGTCGAGTTCGCCCGCCTGACCCCCACCGTGCACCCGCGTCCGATCGGCGGCCCGTCCGGGATCGCCTACTGGATCGATACCCACGACCTGCTGCATCGACGCGCCGCCCGATTCCGCGCGAGCGGCATCGCCCCGCCCTTCGAAATCGAGGCCTCCGAAGAGGCCGAAGCACTCGCGACCTATGATGCGCTCATCGCGATCCAGGCGGACGAGGCCGGGGTGATGCGCCGCCTCGTCCCCGACAAGCCCGTGCTCGTCGTCCCCCATGGCCTCGAGCTCCCCCTGCCCGTTCCGGGCTTCGAGCCGGGCCCGCGCCCGGTCCGGATCGGATTCCTCGGCGGACGCGATCCGTCGAACGACGCAGCCCTCCACTGGTTCCTCGATCACGTCTGGTCCAAGCTCGCCTTGCGCGTCGGCGATCGCGCCGAGCTCGTCGTGGCGGGCCAGATCGCAGCGCGCTGGACGCGCATGGAGCCAGGGATGCAGAGACGGGAGCGCGTCGATTCGATCTCCGACTTCTGGCCCTCGATCGACGTCGCGATCAATCCCGTGCGCTTCGGCAGCGGCCTCAAGATCAAGAACGTCGAAGCCCTCGCCCACGCCCGCGCGCTCCTGACGACCCCGATCGGCGCCGAGGGCCTCGAAGACGCAGCGCCCGCCGGCCTTCGGATCGCCGAGTCGGCGAGCGAATGGATCTCGGTACTCGAAGCCTGGGTCGAAGATCCGGACTCGATCGCGCGGATCGGCCGCGAGGGACGCGCCCATGCCGAACGCCATTTCTCGCCCGAGGCCGCCTTCGCGGCGCTCGATGCGCGGCTCGATGCGCTCGATGCGCTCGATGGCGCGGGACGAGCACTCGCATGACGACACGCACGCGTGAACGGAACGGTGCGGAGCAGATCGTCGTGCTCTCGTCTCGGCGCGCGTTCGAAGCCCTCGTCGGTCCGGTGCCCGAGGCGGCGCGCGCGCGTCACGTCTTCTTCAAGCCGGAGCGCGGAGCGCGCATCGGGAGCGCCCTCGCCGGCGCGCGGCTCGTCGTGTCCCAGAGCTATCTGCGTCCGGAGCTCAACCGCTGGATCTTCGCGGCACGGCGCCGCAGCGTGCCGACGCTGCTGCTGATCGACGGCCCGCTCGAATGGGCGAACCTGCATGCGAATCCGAGCCTCGCTCGCCGCGGCGCCGAGGGCGCGCGCGCGCTCTACGATCCCATCGTCCACGACGCCGTCGCCGCGATCGGCGAAGCCCAGGCCCTCGCGCTCGCACACCGCAACGCCGGCCGCGGGATCGTCTTCAAGACCTATGCGAACCGGCGGATCCGGACCGAAGCGCCGGCGACGGATCGGAACGACGCAGCGCGCTTCGATTTCCTGCTCACCACCGCACGCACGGCCGCCTTCCACGCGCACGACCGAGAAGCCCTCCGGACGGCGCTCTGCGCCTGCGCCGAGGCCCTCGAACGCGCCGGATACGCGACGCTGGTCCGGATCTTCGACGAGCCGATCCGCGCAGCGGTCCGCGCGGCCGCACCGCATGCCCATTTCGACGCGACCGGCCGCTTCACCGATGCCCTCGCGCAGACCCGATGCGTGATCGGGACACCGAGCAGCGTGCTCCTCGAAGCGATGCACCACGACCGGCCGACCGCGACTCTCGTCTTCCGCGACGGCCCCCTCTTCGATCGCACGGGCTGGCTGCTCGGCGGATTCGGGGATTGGCACGCGAGCTTCGCGTCGATGCTCGCGCGCGATCCCGAGCGGATGTCGATCCAGCGGGATGCGCTGCAGGCGAGCCTCTCCGACCGCGACTACTTCGCAGCGATCGAAGATCTCTGCGCCGGCGAAGCGCTGACGGCCCCCCGTCCGCTCGACGCCCTCGACCTCGAATTCGAACATCACGTCCTGCGCGCCGCCCGCCCGCTCCGAGCGCGACTGCTCGCACCGGTCTACCGTGCCCTGCGCCGCCTACGCGGCGAGCGGGATCCGGAAGACTGATCCGCCGACTGCTCGCGCTCGCCCGGCACCCATCGCCCGCCCGAAAGGAAGTCCGCTCCATGCCCGACCTGCTCGTCGAACGCGATCGCCACGTCCTCACGCTCACCATGAATCGCCCCGCCCGCTACAACGCGCTCTCCGGCGCGATGCTCGTCCGCATGTACGACGCCTACTGCGAAGCGTCGGCCGATCCCGAGATCCGCTGCATCATCGTCACGGGGGCCGGCGGCAATTTCTGCTCCGGCGCAGATCTGAAGGGCATGGCGGGCAACGCCGGCGACGAGGATGCCGGCATCGACATCCAGGCCCGCATGAAGGTCGATCCGGACATCCACTGGAAGGCGCTCTTCCGCGGCTATCGCCCGACCAAGCCGATCATCGCGGCCGTCGAGGGCGTCGCGATCGCGGGGGGCACCGAGATCCTGCAGGCGATGGAGATCCGCGTCGCCGGCGAGAGCGCGCGCTTCGGCGTGTCGGAGGCGCGCTGGTCGCTCTATCCGATGGGCGGCTCGGCCGTCCGGCTGCCGCGGCAGATTCCGTACACGCACGCGGCCGAGATCCTCCTGACGGGCAAGCACGTGAGCGCGCGCGAAGCGCTCGCCATCGGGTTGATCGGCCACGTCGTCCCCGACGGCCAGGCCCTCGCCAAGGCCCGCGAGATCGCCGCGGTCGTCGCCGAGAACGGCCCGCTCGCGGTCGAAGCGATCACGCGAACGCTGCATGAAACCGACGGAATGGATCTCGACGAGGCCCTCGCCCACGAGTTCGAATACGGCCAGGCCGTCTTCGCGAGCCGCGACGCGAAGGAGGGGCCGCGCGCCTTCGCCGAGAAGCGAAAGCCGAGCTTCGAGCGGCGCTGACGCGTCTCGCGCGCCCCTAACGCGCTTCGCGTGCGATGTCGAACCGCTCGCGGTAGGGCCGCCAGATCTCGGCGAGCTCGTCGTAGCTCCAGCCGAAATCCGCGGGATCGTAGACGTGCTTGCCGTCGGCGGTCTGCGGCTTCTCGCGCAGCCAGGCCTCGATCCGGCGCTCGTGCAGCCGGCTCGGCGCCTCGCCGAAATGCCCGTAGAGCCTGCGCATCGTCGCGAGCGGGTCGCGCATCAGCTCGTCGTAGTGGACGTGGACGCACCAGCCGGGCTTCGCCCGGTCGTCGAAGGCCATGCCGCGATCGACGGCATGTTTGAGCTTGTGGAGCCACTCGGCGCCGACCTCGCGCGGCCGCGGATCGTCCCGGAAGGTCGACTGCAGGGTCGTATTGAGACTCGAAACCGAAGTCGTGACGGGCCCGGGATCGCGATGGGTCCAGATCAAGCGGGCATCGGGATAGAACTCGAGCAGCGTCTCGAGACACCAGAGATGGTTCGGCGTCTTGAGGACCCAGCTCTCCGTCGGCTGCGCGGACTGGAGGGCCTGCAGCGCCATCCGGTGCTGCTGATAGGCGGAGCGCATGTCGCAGCGCTCCAGCCAGCGGCCGTAGCTCGGCACGAGCGCCTGGGTCTCGAGGCCGAGGGTGCGCAGATCGAGCATCAGGAATGGGACGCACTCCTCGGCCAGCATCGCGCCGGTCGGATGCATCGCCTTGAAGGGGGGATTCAAGCGGTGGAGCTGCTCGAACTGCTTCGCCGCCTCGAGAATGCGCGGATCTTCGGCGGCCGTCGCGAGCGTCGCCGGGGGCACGGGCGTCCGCGCCTCCCATTGCCGGATCGGCCGCGCCATCGGGTCGAGACCGAGCAGGATGGAGAGAATGCTCGTGCCGGTGCGCGGCAGACCGAGGATCACCCAAGGCCGCCGGATCTCCTCCTTCGCCGCCTCCGGATGGCGATCCATCCATTCGCGCAGCCGGATCCGCGTCACGAGCTGGCTGGTCAGCATGCCGCGTACGGCGAGGCGTCCGAAGGTCGTGAGGTCCGCCTCCTTCTCGATCGCGGAAACGAAGACCTCGAGCGGCTCCCGATAGCTGTCGCTGCCGAACGCGTCCGACCCGACCGCCTCGACGGCGCGCGCCACGATGTCGTCGGGATCGAGCCGCGGCGCGATGCCGGCGGCGGCGGCGATGCGCCCCACGCGATTGAGGCCGCGCAGCAGCGGCGAACGAAGTCCGGCATCCCGAAAGCTCACGTTTTTCGTCATGACGAGGCAGCACTCCGATTCGAGGCGAGCAGACACGCGATCGCCGCGACATGACCGGCGGCGAGCAGGACCAGAGCCCATTGATAGCTCCCCTGCCGCTCGAAGCATGCCGCCGCAACGAGCACCGCCACGGCGAGGACCGGCAGCATCAACACGTTCGCGAGGCCGAGCGCCCGGCTGAACGCAGCCGGCGCGACCCGGCGCCCGATCAGCAGGATGAAGAGCGGGATGAGTCCGCCCGAGATCAAGCCCGAGAAGATCGCGAGCCCGAAGACGAGCCCATGGGGCAGCGGAGCCGGGATCAACGCCCCGGAGTAGATCAGCAGGACGACGCCCTGCCCCGCCAGAATCCCGACGAGCAGGCGCTCCGGACGGAAGCGATCGCCGAGCCCGCCGAACACGAATGCGGCGGGCGCGGCGAGCCAGAACTGTGCGGAGAGCAGGCCCGCACGCTGCGCCTCGTCGAGTCCCTGACCGCCGAGGAAGGCCACGAAATGGACCGTCCAGCCGGTCGAGATGCCCGCGGCCAGCGCAAACATGCCGGCGGTCAGCCAGAAGACCGGACGGGCGAGCGAGCGATCGGACCTCGCCGGCAGCCCCTCGCTCGAAGCGATCGCGCGCGGCGCCTCGAAGCGTACCGGCACCGCGATCCAGAGGAGCGGTCCGAGCACGAGCAGCGCCGCGCCCGCGAACACGAGCAGCGTCGTCCGCCAATCGCTGCGCGCCATGAGATAGGCGGCGAGCGCGGCGAAGGCGCCGGCACCGAGCGGCGGCCCCATCCCGATCCAGCCGAGCGCGCGTCCGCGCTCCTCGGCGAACGCGCGCGTCACCAGCGTCGCACCCGAGAGCGGCCCGATCGACGGCACCGAGATCCCCATTAGGACCGCCGCGCCGGCGAGCACCCAGAGGTTCGACGCCGTCGCCGCGAGCAGCAGCGCCAGCGCGAGCAGCGCCGTCCCCGCCCACATCACGCGGCGCGCATGACCTCGATCGAAGAGCAGACCCGTCGCCAGACTGCTCGCCGTCAACGAGAGCATCATGAGCACCTGCCCGCCGGCGACGAGCGTGCGCGGCGCGTCGAACGCGGCTTCGATGGGCTCGAGGAAGACGGGATAGATGCCATGCGTCAACCCGACCGCGAAGGCCTGGCTGACGAGCGCGGCGGCCAAGATCCATCGCTGTCTCGAGTTCATCGGCGCGCCGATTGTAGGCGGGAGATCGGTCGAGCGCCCCGCGCGAAGCTGGCTACTGTCCGGCCACCATGACGAGCCCCCCGCCGAGAGCGAAGCGCAGGTTCAGACGGGCGCTCGCACGGCTCTTCCTGCGCGCGACGGGCTGGCAGCCCGAAGGCGAACATCCCGAAGCGCGCCGTTACGTCCTGATCGCCGCCCCGCATACGACGAACTGGGATTTTCCCTATCTGCTCGCGTTCGCCGAGCATTTCGGGATGCAGATCTCCTGGCTGGGCAAGGCGAGTCTCTTCCGAGGCCCTTTCGGTCCCGTCATGCGCGCTCTCGGTGGCATCCCGATCGAGCGCAGTCGAAGCGCGAATCGGGTGGCGGAGATGGCTCGGGTCTTCGGCGATCACGAAGATCTCGGCCTCGTCGTGCCCGCGGAAGCGACCCGTGCTCGCACCGAATACTGGAAATCCGGCTTCTACTACATCGCACTGACGGCGGGTGTACCGATCGTGATGAGCTATCTCGACTACGCGCGCAAGGTCGGCGGCATCGGACCGGCGTTCGTGCCGACGGGCGACGTCGTGCGCGACATGGATGCCGTCCGGCAATTCTACGCGGACAAGCAGGGCAAGTATCCCGCCGCGTTCGGCCCCGTCCGACTGCGCGAGGAAACGCAGGCGCGCTGAATTCCACGCCCGGGGCGACGCGGCGGATCCGCTCAGACGAGGAAGAGTGCCGTCGCGGGATTGTCGGTCTCTTCGATCCAGGGATGGCCGAGCCGCTCGAGGAAACGCGCGAGTTCGGCCTCGTCCCGGGGCGGGACCTCGAGCCCGGCGAGCACGCGGCCGAAGGCGGCGCCGTGGTTGCGGTAGTGGAACAGGCTGATGTTCCAGCGGCCGCCGACCGTGTCGAGGAAGCGGGTCAACGCCCCGGGACGCTCCGGAAACTCGAACCGGAAGAGCCGTTCGTCGGCGCGCGAGGCGCGGCCGCCGACCATGAAGCGCACGTGCAGCTTCGCCATCTCGTCGCCGCTCATGTCGACGACGGCAAGGCCGGCGCCCCGCAGATCGGATTGGAGCTTCTCGAGCTGGGCGCGGCCGCCCGAGAGGCCGACGCCGACGAAGACGTGTGCGCGCTCGGGACTGCCGTAGCGATAGTTGAACTCGGTGATCGGGCGATCACCGAGCGTCAGGCAGAGCGAGCGGAATGCGCCGGGGCGCTCCGGGATCGTCACGGCGAGCAGGGCCTCGCGCTGCTCGCCGATCTCCGCGCGCTCGGCGACGTGGCGCAGGCGGTCGAAGTTCATGTTCGCGCCGCTGTCGATGGCGACGAGGTTCGCGCCCTGGACGCCTTCGCGGGCGACCCAGCGCTTCAGGCCGGCGATCGCGAGGGCACCGGCCGGCTCGGCGATCGAGCGCGTGTCGTCGAAGATGTCGCGGATCGCCGCACAGATCTCGTCGATGCCGACGGTCACGACCTCGTCGACATGCCCGCGCACGATCTCGAAGGGGAGACTGCCCGCGCGGCGGACCGCGACCCCGTCGGCGAACAATCCGACCGGCCCGATGTCGACCGGGGCTCCCGCTTCGAGGGCAGCCGCGAGACAGGCCGCGTCCTCCGGCTCGACGCCGATCACGCGGGTCGTCGGCGAGATACGGGAGACGTAGGCCGTGATGCCGGCGATCAGCCCGCCGCCGCCGACCGGGACGAAGATCGCATCGAGCGCGCCGCGATGCTGGCGCAGGATCTCCATGCCGACGGTGCCCTGCCCGGCGATGACGTCGACGTCGTCATATGGATGAACGAAGACCCGCCCTTCGCGCGCCTCGATCTCCCGCGCGACGAGTGCCGCCTCGTCGTAGCCGTCGCCTGCGAGGACCGCGCGGCCGCCGAGCCGCTCGACCGCGGCGATCTTGATGCGCGGCGTCGTCGTCGGCATCACGATGCGGGCATCGATGCCGAGCCGCGTCGCCGCGAGGGCGACGCCCTGGGCGTGGTTGCCGGCGGAGGCCGTGACGACGCCCGCAGCGCGCTCGCGGGCGTCGAGACGTTGGATCCGGTTGTAGGCGCCCCGGAGCTTGAACGAGAAGACCGGCTGAAGATCCTCGCGCTTGATCCAGATCCGGTTTCCGAGCCGCGACGAGAGCAGCTCCGCCTCGTCGAGGGGCGTCTCGACGGCGACGTCGTATACGGGCGCGCGCAGGATGCGCTCGAGCAGATCATCCATCGCGCCTCGCCCTCCCCGTGCCTTGCGCCGCGAAACGTGCTGCTGCCGCAGCGGCCGCAGCGGTCTCGATCCGCATGTTATGCATTCCGAACGAGCAGGCACGAGCGCCTGCGGCCTGCAGCTGCCGGAGCTCGTCCTCGCGGAGACCGGCCTCCGGTCCGATCACGACGAGCGACACGGATGCGGGAAGGCCGGAATCCGCGCCCGCCCGATCGCCATAACAAATCGGCGCGGCGGCGGACGTGCCGCCGGAGCGCGCGAGCAGCGCGTCGAGTCCGCAGGGATCCCGGACCTCCATCAACCAGGGGCGCCGCGCCAGCTTCGCGCTCTCGATCAGGATGCGCGTCGTGCGCGCCGAGCGAACGTCGAGGTCCCGGACCGCGGAGTCGGCGAGGACGAGCGGCTGCCAGACGGGAACACCGAGCTGGACGAGCATCTGGAGCATCGTCGCGAGGCGCTCGCCCTTCGGAATCGCCGTCGCGAGGGTCCAGCGGTCGCCGGGCTCCGGCGTCTCGTCGACGCGATCGAGCCGCAGCGCGGACGTCCGCTTGCCGAGCGTCTCGATGCGGGCCTCGGCGGTACGCCCCGCTCCGTCGAAGGCGACGACGGCGTCTCCGACGCGAAGTCGCCGCGCGGCGACGTGACGCGCTTCGTCCGGAGCGATCGGCACGACCGAGTCGCCGACGAGCGATTCCAGATGGATCCAGAGCAGGCTCACGCGGTCTTCGTCCCCATTCGACGCGGATCGAGATAGACGTCGAAGCGCACCAGTTTACTCTCGACGACGAAGGTCGCCCCGCTCGCGACGGGCGGGGCATGATGCGGCCGCTTCACGACGACGCGCGTCGCACGGGCGCGCGCGCGCGCTACGAGCGACGGCAGATCGCCCGAAGGCGCCAGCAGGCGCCGAAGGACCTGGAGCTCGCGGCGCGGAAGCGCCGACGCTTTGCGCGGCGGCGGATACATGGGATCGAGGTAGATGCCGATCGAGACGTCCGCGGCGAACGGGTCGCAGCCCTCCTCGACCTCCCGAGCGCCGGCGGGCGATCCGGCCTCGGGGCCGAGCGCGTCGAGCATCGCCGAGGCGTCTGCATGCACGAAGTCGAGGCGCGCGGCGATCGCGGGCGGGACAGCGCCCGTGCGGTGCGCCTCCGCCCAGGCCGACGCCAGCAGTGCGAACACCGCCGGATCCCGCTCGACACCGCGCACGCGATGCCCCGCCTCGGCGAGTCGATAGGCGTCCGCGCCCAATCCCGCGGTGAGATCCAGGATCGGGAGCGCGGCTCCGCCGAATGCGCGGACGAGGGGATGCGCGCGCGCCGCGCCGACCCTCCGGCGATCGGCATCGGGAGGAAAACGGGCATGGATGCCCGCACGATCGGCCTGATCCGGGGGGCGCAACTCGAGAGCGCCCTGCCGCGCCGCGAGCAGGTAGGCGTCTTCCGGTCGAACCTCGGCGATCGGGATCGCGAGCCGCTCGAGGAGCTCCGTATGGCCGGCGCCCGGCGCGGCAACGACGTTCGGGCGGACCGACGGCTGAGAATCGGAATCCATCGCGGGGCTCGCTCGATCCAGCTCGCGTGCGCGGGCCGCACGCAGCAGAGGGAGCCGGAGCATCCCACGTGCACCCGGTCCGCGCGAATCCGGCGGAGGCGCCCACCCGCGCGATGGGGCCGGATCGTCGGACGCCCGGGCCCGGAGTTCGCCCGATCTCCCTAGAGCCGAGCCGTCTGCTCGGCCGCGCGCTTCGGACTCCCGACCGCCGCGAGCCCGGCCAGACCGGTCACGAGGAGCAGCATCGTGACCGGCGACGGCACCTCGCCGCCGACCACGGCCCGGGCCGGCAGGGGCCCCGCCAGCACCAGGCCGGCCTCGCTGCCTCTGGCATCGACGATCGCAGGCGCCTGGAGCGACGCATAGGCGGTCGGCGTGCCCGCAACCACGTTCTGGGTCAGGGCGAGCGTCGAAAGGCAGACAAAGGCAGTCAAGAAGCGGTGCATCGGATCGACTCCCAGAGGAGGTGTGCGAGATCACATCTCCATCAGCGTTCGGGATATCGGTGCATGCCGGGGTAGGTCTTTAACCCCACACTCAGATTGCAGATCGGATGCCAGGGAGGCCCCGTGGGGCCATCGTAGGAGCGGAAGGTGTCCATGCGAGCCCGGCCAATCGCAGGCCGCGGCGGCGGCGGCCCCCCTCCGGCCCGATCGCTGACCGGGACTCGCGTTCCGTGGTCCGCCAGCGAATCGTCAAGACCCGTCGCTGCTGCGTCGAAGAGCGGCGCGGAGGAAAACATGACCGCATCCGAGTCGCTGCAGGGCCGCGACCAGCAGCGCCAGCAGGCTCGTTTCGAACGGATGGGACTGGCGTGTCGCGCGATGCCGGGAGGCCGCACCCTGCTGGTCTCCCTCCCGCTCGGCGCAGAGCCGTTCGAATTCCTCTCCGGATCGATCGCCCTCGAGCGGATCCTCTTCGCGACGGTCGGCGCGGATCGGATCAAATGCCTGCGGCCCCGCCCGGTCTTCGGCCTCCCGCTGCTCGACATCCGTCGTTGTGCCGACGCCGCCGCCGTCGAGGCGGTCATTCGCCAGGCCTGGCGCGACAGGACGCGTGAGCTGCGCGACACCGCGCGAACACTCGAGCGCCTCGGGATCGAGGTGGGCTCCATCGAAGGCGGCTCGCTCCTCGCGTTTCCGCTCGCGGGACTGTCCCCCGACCATCCGGTGCTCCTGCAGCGCCTCGACGAGGCCATCCTGCCGAGCGCAGGTCCTCTTTCCGGGCTCGTCCTCACGGGTCCCGACGAGCGCATCGTCGACGTCAGCGGGAAGCTCGAATCCGCCGCCGAGCTCGAGCTGCTGCTCGGATCGCGCATCGACGAACTCGCCCAATGCGCCGCCCGACGCGAGACCGCCGCGCGGAACCTTCGCCCTGCCGCGCCCGCTGCGTCGCCGGAGCCCCTCCTCTCCAGGCTCGTCACCGAGCCGCCTCGGACGGACGGCATCGCCCCCCCGATGGCGCGCCAGTCGAAGGTCCTGCTCGTCGGCACCGGAATCATCGAGAATGCGGTCCTGCGCGAAGAGCTCGTGCGTCAGGGCTACCGCGTGGCGACCGCACGCAGCGAGCCCGAAGCGCTGATGCGCCTCGCCGGCATGACGCCGGACCTCGTGATCTCCCAATACGCCCTCGGCCGGAGCGACGGCGCGACCTTCGCCCAGGCGATCCGAGGTCTGCCCGGGATCGTCCGGATCCCGATCGTCCTGCTCGACACGCAGCATCATCCGAATCGCCAGGACGCCGCGCGCGCCGTGGGCGCGGCCGGTTACGTCATCGAGCCGGTCGAGCCGGTCCGATTCGTCTCGAAGCTCGCGAAGGTCGTCGCGTCTCCGGGCGATCGCCGCTTCGTGCGTTATGCGGGGCGCCTCGCCGCCCGCATCGCCGATCAGGGCCAGTCCTGCCTCGCGACGGAGATCGGGCGAGGCGGATTCTTTCTCGCGACGAGCGAGCCGATCGACGAACGAACGGAGATGCGCTGTCAGGTCTCGCTCCCCGAGCTGCGCCGGAAGCTCGACTTCGTCGGCGAGGTCCTCTACCGCACCGAGCTGCAGGGAATGGATCGACAGGGAATCGGCATCCGCATCCGGGAAATCTCGCCCGAAGACGAGGCAGCGCTGATCGAATGGGTCACCCTGCGCGCCCGGACGTCCTGAGGCGCCCGGAGCGTCGCGCTCCGCGCCACACGGTCCGCTGACCTAGCAACGCCGGGCGAAGAAATCCGCCACCGCGAGCGCGAGCGCGGGGCCGTCGAAGTCGACGGTCGCGACGTGGCCCGAGCGCTCGAGATAGAAGAGCTCCTTCTCGCTCGAGCGGACCTCGGCATGAATGCGTGCCGCATCTCGCGGGAGCGCCGTCCGATCGTGTCGGCCGTGGGCGACGAGGATCGGGACGTCGATCCGGGAGAGCTCGCCGATCACCTCCGTCTGGAGCGAGACCAGTTCGTTCACCGACGCGAGCGGCATCGCCCCCAGCCCGGGATGCCGCGCGCTCGCCGCGGGGTCGCGGATGTCCGATCCGCGCTTCTTGCGAAAGGGCACGACCCGCCGCAGCGCCCGCGCCAGCAGCGGCAGCGGCCTGCGCAGCGCCAGGGGCGTGCCGATCACGACGATGCCGTCGACGTTCCGGGTCTGCGCGAGCCGGAGCGTCACGAGCCCGCCCATCGAGATCCCCGCGACGAAGACCCGGGCATGTTCCTCGCGCAGCGCGGCGAGCTCGTTCGCCGCGAGCTCGACCCAATCGCGATGTCGGGTCCGCGCGAGGGCCTCGTGGCCCCGCTCGTGCCCCGCCATCCACGGCCCGCGCGCGCGCAGGCCCCGCTGCGCGAGCGCTTCGGCGAGGGGACGGACCTCGTAGGGGGTGCCGGTGAGGCCGTGCAGACAGAGGACCGCCGCGCGTGTGTCGGCCGCCGGATCGGGCCGAAGATCGAAAGGCCTGATGTCGGAGGCCGGGATGCGCCCGCTCGTCATTCGCCCTGCTCCTCGCGGGCCAGCGCGAGGACGCGCTCGACGACCTCTCGCAGGGGCACCCCGTGCTTGCGCGCCGCACGCTTGCAATCGTCGTACTCGGGCGAGTGGTCCCGCCGCCCGTCGATCCCGCGAACGACCTTGACGCGCACCGGGCCCCAGGCCGTCGCGAGCCGCACGCTCTCGCGCTCGAGCACCAGGCGATCCCATTCGAGGGTCCGCAGCCCGATCGCCGTCGACTCCGCGAAGATGATCCGCGCGAGCACGTCGCGATCGGCCGGCCGAGCGAGCACGCGCAGCCCGAAGCCCGGCCGGTTCTTCTTCATCTGCAGATGCTGAAGCGAGACGTCGAGAGCGCCCGCTTCGAAGAGCCGCTCCATCAAATGGTCGAAATGCTCCGGCACGAAGTCGTCGAGGTTCGTCTCGATCACCGAGATCCGGTCTCGGCCGAAGCCCGCGCTCTCGCCCAACACCGCCCTCAGCACGTTCGGCATCGGCCCCGGCCGATCGTTCCCCGCGCCGTATCCGATCCGCAGCGGCGTCATCGCCGGCAGCACGCCGAACTCGTCGACGAGCGTGCGCAGGATCGCCGCCCCCGTCGGCGTCACCGTCTCCCATGCGACATGGGCGGGGACCGTCGGGATGCCGGCCAGCAGCTCGAGCGTCGCCGGCGCCGGCAGGGGCAGGCGCCCGTGGGCGGAGTCGACGCTTCCATGACCGAGCGCGACCGGCGAACAGGTGACGCGATCGATCCCGAGATCGTCGACGGCGATCGCCGCCGCCGTGACGTCGACGATGGCATCGACGGCACCGACCTCGTGAAAATGCACCTCGGCGAGCGCGATGCCGTGGACGCGCGCCTCGGCCTGCCCGAGCGCCTCGAAGATCGCGAGCGCCCGGTCGCGGACCGCCGGCCGCAGTCGTGCTCGGGAGATCAGCCGATGGATCTCCGAATAACGCCGACCGTGGACGGCGGGATGCGACGACCCGCGCGAACGCCCCTTCGCGGTGGTCGCGACGGGGCCATGTTCGTGCGCATGGCTGCCCTCGTGCAAATGGCTGCCCTCGTGCAAACGGCTGCCCTCATGCGAATCGTTGCCCGCATGCACATGGCCGTGTTCGCGCGCATGGCCGCGGCCATGCGAACGGCCGTGCTCGTGCGAAGGACCGATATCGTGCGCAGGGCGATGCGCGCGGGGATCGCCGCGCAGAGCAGCGGCAGCAGAGGCCCCGGAACGCGAACGGGGCGCCGCCGCGCGTCGGCGGCCCGGCTTCGACTCGGGGACCACGACGTCGACATGACGCGCCGCCAGCCCCCCGCGCTGCACCTTCCGGACGACGAGCTTGAATTCGAGGCCGAGGGGCGCGAGTCCCTCGAGCAGACGTGCGCGGGAAAGGCCGAGGTCGAGCATCGCACCGATGAACATGTTGCCGGCAGCGCCCGAAAAGGCATCGAGATGAAGCAGCTTCCGACTCATCGGACCGCGCCCCCCCCTCGCCCTTCGCGCCGAGTAGCGTCCGCTTTCGCATGCCCCACGCTTCGCGTCATCACAGCCGATTGATCAAGGTCGCGACATGGGCCGCGCCGAATCCATTGTCGATGTTGACGACGGTCACGTTCGACGCACAGCTCGTGAGCATGCCGAGCAGCGCTGCGAGACCGCCGAACGAAGCGCCGTAGCCGACGTGGGTCGGGACCGCGATCACGGGTTTGTCGACGAGTCCCCCGACGACCGAGGGAAGCGCGCCCTCCATGCCCGCGACCACGATCAGGACACGCGCCGCGCGCAGCCGGTCGAGCGACGCGAACAGGCGATGGATTCCGGCGACACCGACGTCCTCGATCAGCTCGACCGGATTGCCGAACCGCCGGGCGACCTCGCAGGCCTCGCTCGCCACCGGACGGTCGGCGCTCCCGGCCGATACCACGAGCACGGTGCCCTTGCCCTGGATCCGGACCTCGTCCGGACCGAGCCAGAGCGTTCGGGCATCGGCATGATGTTCGGCGCCCGGCAGCGCCTCCTGAATCGCCGCGACCTGCTCCGGATCGACGCGGGTGACGAGCACGGACTGACCCGCACTTCGCAGGGCCTCGGCTGCTCCGACGATCTGGTGGACCGTCTTTCCCTGCCCGAAGACGACCTCCGGAATTCCCTGTCGGAGCGCGCGGTGGGTATCGAAGCGGCCGTGATCCGTCTCGATGAACGGCAAGATGGCGACACGGCGGACGGCTTCGTCGAGGTCGACCTCACCGGAGCGCACGGCTTCGAACAGATCGCGCAGGGCTTCGGAGTTCAAGACATCGCCTTCATCGCTTCTCGCGGGTCACGGGACGGGGCGCGGCCAGGCGCCGCGCGAAATCGGATCCTAACAGACCGGGCCGGAGGACGGCGCAATCAGGACGCCGACTCTCCGAGCTCTCCCGTCGGCACGATCACGAGTCGACCGACGGCGCTGCCATCCGCCGCGCGCAGGGCGGATTCGAAGAGCGTGGCGTCGGGCCCGACGACGCGCCCGACCCATTCGGCGAACTCCCGCTCCGCATGCCGCGCGAAGAGCGCCGGGATCGAAGGCAGGAGCCGCGATTGCAGCGCATCGGCGATCCCGGAGGCGACGTGGGAGGCGAGGATGTTGCCGACCTCCATCAGCGCCGACTCGACGATTTGCGGGTCGAGCGGTCCGGAGCCGATTCCGATCACGCTGCGCACGAGGGCGTCGCTCGCGCCCGCCGGAAAGAGGATCCCGACGAGCGCATCGAGACAACCCTCGAACTCGAAGAAGACGCCCGTCGCGCCTTCGTCGCTTCCCGCCGGCCCGGCATCCGATCCCCCAACCCGCGACGACGGGCCGACGATGGTCGGCACCGCCGAGATCGGCGCGTTCGCGAGCTGGGCGAATGCGGCGGCGGCGCGCACGGCCCCGGCCAGGGTGAGTTCGGTGAGTCGCTCGATCGCTCGCTTGCGTGAATCGTTCATCGGTCAGACCAACTGATTCAGATCGAGGAGGAAGACGGGACTGCCATCCTGGAGCACCGTGAGGCCCGAGAGGATCCGGACGCAGCCGAGCAGCTCGGGCACCGGCTTCACGTAGAATTCCTGCTGCCCCTCGAAGCGATCCACCGCGAGCGCGACCCGCTCGCCCCGGATCTCCGAGATCACGAGAGGCACCGAACCTCCGGCGGCCGCCCCGCCCGCTCCGGCGTGCTCGATGCGGAGTCGCTCCGCCAGCGACAGGACCGGGATCGGCGTGCCGTCGATCAGGGCGAAGGCATCGCCCGCCGCGCGTTCGATCGTATCCGCCGGGACTTCGAGAATGCGCTCGACCTTCGAGATCGGGATCGCCACCCGGTCGTCGGCGATCCCGACGAGCAGGACGCGCTGCACCGCCGCGGTGATCGGAACGCGCAGCGTCGTCGTGGTCCCGCGTCCGCGCTCGGTCCGCAAGAGGACCTCGCCGCCGAGGCCTTCGACGGTCGCCTTCACGGCGTCCATGCCCACGCCGCGTCCCGAGACCTCCGAGACCGAGTGCGCGGTCGAGAGCCCGGGGTGGAAGATGAATCGCACGACCTCCTCGGGCGGCAGATCCGAGGCCAGATCTTCGTGGATCAATCCGGCGGCCACGGCCCGGCGACAGACGGAGGCGAGATCGATGCCGCGACCATCGTCGGTGACGTCGATCCAGATCGAGTCGCGCAGGCGCCGGGCCTCGATCCGCAGCCGCCCGACCTCCGGCTTGCCCGCGGCGATCCGGTCGGCCGGCTTCTCGAGGCCGTGATCCACCGCGTTGCGGACGAGGTGGAGGAGCGGCTCCGACAAGCGATCGAGGATCGCGCGATCGAGCTCGAGCTCGGCGCCCTGGACCTCGACCTCGACCCGCTTGCCGAGCTTCTCCGCGACCGCGCGCGCCGTTCGCGGAAGATTGTCGGTCACCCGCTCGAGGGGCGCCGTCCGCAGCTCGAGGACTCGCCGCTGCAGCTCCGCCACGCGCCGGTCGACCCGATCGAATCCGTCGGCGACCTCGGGCTCCTGCGCATAACGCGCGACGCCCGCCCGCAGCTGACTCGAAGAGAGGATGACCTCGCCGACGGCCGTGAGGAAGCGGTCGAGGGTCTCCGTGCGAACGCGAACGGTCGGATTGCGCGGGGCGGCCGGAGCCTGAACGGAGGGCGCCGCCTCCGGCGCGGATTCTTCCGGTGCCGTCGGGGCGCCCGCAGCCTCGGCGGCGGGCTCTAGCTCCGGACTTTTTTTGGGTGCGCCGCCGATGCCGCCGAGGAGAGCATCGCTTGGCTCGCAGCGGCGACGTCCTCGGATGGGGCCGCGAGTCGCGCGAGCAGCGATTCGTCCGCGGGCTGCAGCTCGCGCTCGTCGGCGACCGCCGCCACCATCGCCTCGAGGGCTTCGAGCGCCTGGAAGAGGATCGCCAGCTCGGCCGAATCGCGTACGCGACCGGCGCGCCGGACCCCTTCCATGCGGTCTTCCATCTTGTGTGCGAGGTCCGCGATGGGCTCGTAGCCGAGCGAAGCCGCCATCGACTTGATCGAATGCGCCATGCGGAACAGGGTGTCGATGGGCTCCGCGCCGGCGAGCTCCTTCTCGAGCCCGAGCAGCGCGTGGCTCATCTCTCCGAGGTGGTCCGCCGCCTCCTCGAGGAAGATCCGCCGGTATTTGGCGAGGTCGAGGGACACGCGCTAGTCCGCCTTCTCGAGCACCTTCTTGAGCGTCGCGACCACGCTGTCCGGCTTGAAGGGCTTGACGATGAAGTCGCGCGCCCCCGCCTGCAGCGCCTCCATGACGAGCGACTCTTGCCCGAGCGCGCTGCACATCACGATGCAGGCCGACGGATGGTCGGCGAGGATGCGCTTCACCGCGTCGATTCCCGATCGCTTCGGCATCACGATGTCCATCGTGACCAGATCCGGTGCCAGCTCCTTGAAGAGCTCCACCGCTTCGACCCCGTTCGTGGCCTCGCCCACGATCTCGTGGCCTTCGGGCTCGATGATCTCGCGAATCATCTGCCGCATGAAGGATGCGTCGTCTGCGATCAGTACCCGTGCCATGTCGTTCCCTCCGATTCCGTCACCGTTTCGTTCGTGGCGCTCTCGATCACGTGGGCTCCGCGCGCCACCAGCACCGCCGGATCCAGGATGTGGACGATGCGTCCGTCCACGGGCCGCCGCTCGACGACCAGCCCCTCGCCCTTGCGCGCTTCGTAGCCCTGCCCCGCCACCAGCCCGATCACCCGATCGACCGGCATACCGAGTCGCGCGAGACTGCCGGGCCGGTCCGCGACGACGAGAACCTGCTCCTGCGCGTAGCCGACGGTCGTCGCCGCACCGAACGGCGTGGCGCCGGCCTCGTCGCTCCTCCGCCCGAGCAGCAGCTCGGTCGCCACGAGCGGCAACGCCTCGCCGTGCCAGTTCATCACCCCGCCGATCGGCAGGGCCAGCGACGGCACGCCCGTGACCCGATCCTTCTCCGCGACCTCGACCACCCACGCGATCGGCAACGCATAACGCACGTCCTCGAACAGGAACATGAGGAGCCGATCGCCCCCGTCGCCGTAGGCCGCGCGATCCGTCACGATCCGGCCCCATCGAATGCGCTTCGATCCTCGACCATCCGCTCGGCCGGAGCGCTCGCGCCCCCGGTCCGGAAGAAGTTCAGCGACGCATCGAGCTCGCGCGCGAGCTGGGTCACGGTCTCCGCCGACGAGAGGATCTGCGCGAGCGTCTCGACCTGTCGCCGCATCGTGTCGTCGAGGCCCGCGACGCTCTTGCCGTTGCCGCCCGCGACCTTCGCGATCTCCTCGATCGCCTCGACCATGCTCTGTGCGTTCCAGGAATGGCTGTCTGCGCCGTGGAAGATCTCCTCCGAGCGCGTCGCCGCTTCGGAGACGGCCATGCTGATCTGCGCGAGCGCACCGGCGA
>CAUJGH010000598.1 GCA_963169575.1 Myxococcota bacterium
AGATGTGGAGCGCGCGCAGTCTACTCGATGAGGCGGTGCCAGGCGCGGTAGAGTCGCGCCTCGAGCGCTCGCATCGTCGCCCCGACCGCCGAGGCTCCGACCGAAGCCGACCGCATCCGCGCGCGGCGCTGGCCCGGGGCGGAGGCGCAGCTCGCGGCGGCGCATCGGCCGGAGCCGTCGACACTGGCCATTTCGGGGACGGGCGCGATCTCGACTGGGTGACGGCGACCGGACCACTGAAGCGCTGCGAAAGGATCCCGATGCTCGAATTCACCGCAATCGCGTTCTCGCCCTGGTCGGAGAAGGCCCGCTGGGCCCTCGACCACCATCGCTGCGACTATCGCGAGCTCGCCTACGAGCCGATCATCGGCGAGTACGTGCTGCGATGGCAGATGCGCAGACCCTTCGGCCGCCTCACGGTTCCGGTCCTGCGCGACGGCGATCGCTGGTTCGGAGACTCCTTCGACATCGCGCGCCACGCCGAGTCGATCGGCCGCGGAGCGCCCCTGTTTCCGAAGGATGGCCTCGCGGAGATCGCCGACTGGAATCGCCGCAGCGAAGCCGCGCTCGCGGCAGGCCGCGCCCTCTTGATGCGCAGCTGGGTGAACACCCGGGAGCTCGCGATCGCCGCCCTCCCCGATCGCATCCCCGAAGCCTTGAAGCCCCTCTTCCTGCCGATCGGGCAGCAGCGTCTTCGCGCGTTCATGACCCGATACGCGATCCACGAGCACGACCGCTCGCCGGAAGAAACGCTGACGAACGAGCTCGACGCCCTGGAGCAGGCGCTCGGCGGCGGGCGCTACCTCGTGGGCGATGCCTTCAGCTACGCGGACATCGCGATGGCGCTCACGCTGCAGCAGGTCGCTCCCGTCGACCCGCGCCACATCGTGCGCATGGCGGGCCTCGGGCCCGCTGGAATGAACGTTCCCGAGCTCGAGTCGCGTCATGCGGGGCTGATCGCCTGGCGCGACGAGCTCTACGCCCGCCATCGCCGGCCGGGCGGCGGAATGGCCTGAGCCGACCCGTTCGGGGATTCGCACGAGCAAGACGGGAGCCACCCCGTCAAGCCGCCCCCGGCGCCTCGCTTCCGACGGCGACGCGGATCAGGCGGCGGCGATGGGGCTGGAAGTCGGTCGGCGCGAGGTGGATCGTCGAGCGCTCATCCCAGGCGACGAGATCGTCCGGGGACCAGTGGTGGCGCAGCTGGAAGCGCGGCTGCGTCATGTGGCGGAAGAGGAAGGCGAGCAGCGCCTCGCCCTCGCCGGGCTCGAGTCCCTCGAGCCGGACCGTGTACGACGGGTTCACGAAGAGCGCGCGCCGTCCGCTCTCGGGATGCCGGATGACGACGGGATGGCGATGGGGCGGAAACGCTGCCTCGAAGCGAGCCACGGCCTCCGGCCCCTGCTTCTCGATCCCGAAGTTCCGCGCGAAATGCGGGCCGTGCCAGTGGACGGCCTCGAGCTCCTCGAGCCAGCCCTTCATCCGCGGCGAGAGCGTGTCGTAGGCCTCGACCGTGCTCGCCCACGAAGTATCGCCGCCGACCGGGGGCACGATCTCGGCGCGCAGCGTCGCGAAGGTCGGAATCTCGGGATTGAAGGTGTAGTCGGTATGCCAGGCGCCGTGGACGGCGAGATGATCGAGATGCGGCAAGGCGGCGAGATCGGGGGGCGCGATCAAGTCGTTGTCGATCCTGACGATCGTCGCGTCGCCTCCGAGATGGCGGGTCACGGGATGCGGCTCGGGGCGGCCGAGCCGTGAGGCGAAGGCGTGCTGCTGCTCGGCGTCGAGGCGCTGGCCCGGAAATACCAGCACGAGATGCTCGATCAGGGCCGCGCGGATCGCCCGCAGCGTCGCGTCCTCCAGCGAATCGGCGAGCGAGACGCCTTCGATGCGGGCGCCGAGGACGCTCGTGAGGGGGCTGATCCGAAGGGAAGCACTCATCGGAATTCCTCGCGATCGGGGTTTGCGCGACGTTACCATCGTCGCGGACGGTTGAGGGCACCGCGAGTCCGGCGCGATGGCGTCGCTGCAGGAGGGATCCCGGCATGAAATTCTGGCAGAGCGTCCACGGCGTCGAGCCCGAGCAGCTGATCGACCTCGCGAAGCTCGCGGATGCGCTCGGCTTCGAGGGGATCACCTGCGGCGACCATCTGGTCAAGCCCGCAGACTACGGCAAGCGCTACCTCTATTCCGAGGACGGACGTCCGCCCTGGGATCCGGGGGATCCCGCCTGGACGCCGCCCTATGCGGATCCGTGGATCCTCGGGGCCGTGCTCGCGCAGGCGACGACGCGTCTGCGCTTCATGCCCTACGTCTACGTGCTCCCGATGCGCGACCCCGTGATGGTCGCGAAGCAGACGGCGACGGCGGCTTTCTTCTCGAACGATCGCATCGTGATGGGCGTCGGCTCGGGCTGGCTCGAGGAGGAATTCGAGCTCGTCGGCGCCGATTGGAAGACGCGCGGTGCGCGCATGGACGAGATGCTCGAGATCATCGCGCTGCTCCATGGCGGGCGCGACGTCGAGTATCAGGGTCGCCACTACCAGCTGCCCCCCTGTCGCATGCGCCCGGTCCCGCGCCGGCGAGTCCCGGTCCTGATCGGGGGCCACAGTGACGCCGCGCTGCGCCGCGCCGCCCGCCACGACGGCTGGCTCGGCGTCGACTACGCATTCGACGACCTCGTCCCGATCGTGAAGAAGCTGCTCGTCTTTCGGCGCGAGGCGGTCAGCGCGGGGCGGTGCGCACCAGGGGCCGAGTCGGAGCCTTTCGAGGTCTTCGCGGTTCTGAAGCGCTTCCCTGATCTCGACGGGCTTCTGCGGCTGGCCGATCTCGGCGTCACCATGACGCAGGACTACGCCTGGTTCTACAAGGGCGAGCACGCTTCGACCTTCGCGCACAAGGGCGAGACGATGAAGCGGTTCGCAGAGCAGACGATCGAAGGCTTCGCCCGGACGATGGCCTAGCACCCATCCGGCAGGAGCTGTGCAGCCTCGCGGCGCGTGAGTGAAAGATCCGCTCCAGCAGATCGCCCCCCCCGACTCGCCGCATGTGGATGCCTCCTGACGGTGCGCAGCCCCGGCGTTACGCTGAGCCGAGCGAGCGCTCGGATCGGGCGATCTCGAATCTCTCCGACTCGATGCGAAAGGGAGCCGATGCCCCGATCCTCTTCACGCCGCCCCCTCGGTCGACGGCTCGTTCTCTTCGTCGCGATCGCCCTCTCGCCGCTCCTCGCCTGCGGCGGAACCGAACCGCCCTTCCCCGACGTCGGAGGCCCGGAGATCGGGGGACCGCCGAGCGCTCCGCGCCCGCTCGCCTGGCCTCGCCGCTTCGCGATCGACCGGATCCTCGACTATCGCGTCTTCAGCGGCGCGCGCGCGGGCTTCGTCGCGCTGGTCGCGCGCGAGGGCCGCATCGCCTACGCGCGAACGACGGGCTACGCCGACCTCGAGGCGCGCGTGCCGATGTCCCTCGACACCCGGTTCCACATCGCCTCGATGACCAAGCCGATCACCGCCGTCGCAGCGTTGATGCTCGTCGATGACGGCAAGCTCTCCCTCGACGATCCCGTCTCGGACTCCGTTCCCGCCTTCGCGAACGCCGTCGTCGCGTCCCCGCGCGACGCGAACGGCCATTTCTCGACCCGCTCGCTCGAAGAGCCCCTCACGGTTCGTCATCTCCTGACCTTCACTGCGGGCATCGGCGGCTACGCCGAGACCGACGATCCGCTCGATCGGATCTGGCGATCGCCGGAAATCGAGATCGCCGGCCTCGGGAGCCTCGGCGATCGGATCGAGATCGTCGCCCGTCGCCCCCTCTACGAAGCGCCCGGGACCCGCTGGCGCTACGGCCTTTCGGCGGACGTGCTCGCGCGCGTCGTCGAAGTCGCGGCCGGGGAGCCCTTCGACGCGTTCCTTCGCCGGCGGCTCTTCGATCCCCTCGGCATGAACGCGACCGGTTTTCCCGATCAGGTACCGGAGGGCGCTCCCTGGGCGCGGATGTACACCCATGCAGAGGACGGATCCCTCGTCCGAGATCCCCGCTTCGACGCCTACTACGGGCGCGGCTGGACGCCGGGCGGCGGCGGTCTCGTTTCGACGGCGGGCGATTACATGCGCTTCGCCCTGATGCTCTGGAATGGCGGCCGATGGAATGGCGTCCAGATCCTCGAGCCCGAGACGGCGGCCGAGATGACCCGACTGCAGGTACCGGGCGGCGTCCTTGCGGACATGGGCCTCGAAGGCCTCGGATGGGGATTCGGCGTCAGCGTCGTCGCCGACGATCGGCTGACGCGCATGCGGGCGAACGATGGCGACTTCTGGTGGAGCGGGCGCTTCGGAACGCATTTCTGGGTCAGCCCGGAGACGGATACGGTCGTCGTCGTGATGCAGCAGACCGAGCGCGGACCACATTCGGATCTTCCGATCGCGGGGTCCCTCGTCCAGGCGCTGGCGTTGCCTTGAGGCCAGGCTCGAGGCCTCGACGATCATCACGCGACGGCGTGGTCCGGCGGGAATGAACCGGCGGACGCACCCGCAGCCCCCGCTTTCGCCCGGACGGCGCGCCGCTCAGGCCCGCGGCCGGAAGAGCGGCAGCGTGATCTCGTCGTTCATCTCGTGGAACACGACCTCGAGCGGCATCCCGATCCAGACCTTCTCCGGCGCGACCTCGACGAGGTTCGAGAGCATGTGGAAGCCCTCTTCGAGCAGCACGATCGCGACCGTGTACGGGACCTCGAAGGCCGGCTGCTGCGGGCGGTGCACGACGGTGTAGCTGTAGAGCGTCCCGCGGCCCGAGCTGACGACCCATTCGAGCCGCGAGCCCATGCAGCCCGTGCAGCAGGGCTGGGGGATGAAGACGTGGATGCCGCAGTCGAGGCATTTCTGGACGCGAAGCTCGCCCTCGCGCATGCCTTCCCAATGCGGGCGCGAGAGCGGCGTCGGATGCGGAAGCGGGATGCCGGGTCGCGGGCGGTTCATACGGGCTCCTTTCCGAGCGCCATGACGTCGCAGAAGAGCGCGCCCGAGCCGCCGTTGGTCGCGAGCGCGACCTTCGCATTCGGCACGGTCAGCGCCGGCGGCAGCTCGCCGCGCAGCTGGAGCACGGCGTTGAGCGGCTTCTGCAAGAGCTGCACGACGCCCGCATGGCTGAACGACATCGTGCCGCCGTTGGTCGCGACGGGCAGCTCGCCGCCGATCCGGATGCGGCCGTTCATGACGAAATCGCCGCCCTCGCCTTCGCCGCAGAATCCGAACGCCTCGAGCTGGCGGATGATCTCGAAGGAGAACGGATCGTAGAGCTCGGCGAAGTCGACGTCTTTCGGACCGAGGCCACACTGCTCGAAGGTCCGCTGCGCGCCGCGCCGACCGACCCAGCCGACCTTGTCCCAGATCGGCGCGGTGACGTACGACATGCCCTGGCGATCGAGGGCGCCGCCGAGGACCGAGATCGGCGTCGCGTCGAGATCCTTCGCCCGCTCTCGCGTCGTCAGGACCATTGCGGCGCCGCCCTCGGAGGTGATGCAGCAATCGAGCAGCCGATAGGGATCGGCGACCATGCGCGAGGCTTCGACGTCGGCCGGTGTACAGGTTCGGCCGTACATCACGGCTTCGGGATGAACCGCGCCGTTGCTGCGGATCGCCGACGCGACCTCGGAGAGGGCCTCGCGCTTCGTGCCGTAGAGATGCATGTGGCGCTGGGCCATGAGGGCGAACTCGGCGGCCGTGTAGAGCCCCCAGCATTCG
>CAUJGH010000599.1 GCA_963169575.1 Myxococcota bacterium
GTGATCGCGAGCTTCGACTCCCCCCGGCGCAGGCTCTCGCAGGCGAGATGAGCGGCATAAAGGGAGGAGGAGCAGGCGGTATCGAGGGTCAGGCTCGGGCCGGTGACCCCGAGCAGGAAGGAGATGCGGCCGGAGAGGACGGCGTGGGACATGCCGCCGACGGTGAAGACGTCGTGGCCGCGAAAGACGGCGGCCTCGCCGAGCACGCCCGCGCGCTCGCGCGAGTAATCCTCGGCCATGTAGCCGAGGATGACGGCGACGCGTTCGCCGAGGATCGACTCCGGGGGAATGCCGGCATCGTCGAGGGCGTCCCAGGTCACCTCGATCATCAGCCGCTGCTGCGGCTCCATCGTCAATGCGTCGCGGGGCGCGATCCCGAAGGCCTCGGGATCGAAGAGCTCGGGATGCTCGAGGAAGCCGCCCTTCTTCGACGAGATCTTGCCCGGGATCCGCGGCCGCGGATCGTAGAAATGATCGATGTCGTAGCCGAGCTCGATCCGGTGCTGCGGCGCGTCGCGGACCGTGTTGCGCCGGCCTTTCACGATCTCGTAGAACTCGGCGGGCCCACGGGCATCGGCATAGCGACAGCCGATGCCGACGACCGCGATCGGCTCGGGTCGCGACGTCACGCGGCGGGGACTGCGGACTTCGTGCGGGTCCAGACGAGGCGTCCGATGGGCGCGTCGCTGCCCACCGTCAGGGATTGGGTCAGCAGCTCGAGGCGATCCCCATCGAGCTTGAACCAGCGCTCCTGGACGGTGCCCGTCCAGACTTCCAGGGAGCTGACCTCGACGAAATGCCGGATCCGGTCGCCGGTCACTTCGTAGGGGCCGGTGTAGGCCATGAACTGGTCGTAGGTGCTGGTCTTCGCGGCGGCTTCGAGATCGGCGCCCTGGATCTTGCCCCGGGCGGCGTTCATGAAGGCGGCGGACATGAAGCCATCGGCGTTGTAGAAGAGGTAGCCCGCCAGCTCCTGGCCGTAGGGATGGAGGACGCGTCCGTCCTTCATCTCGAGCTCGAAGGCCTCGAGCTTCCATGAGCCGATCAGCGGATGTTCGCCTTGCATTTCACCCCCCGGTGCTGGACGGGAGGCAGGCTAGGCGAACGCGGTTCCGGGGCAACGTGTCCCGTCCGACTCGGAACGCCCCGTCGTCTGAGGTTTGGCCTCGGATTGGACGGACGGGGCGTTCGAGTCGGACGATCGCGCGCTCGGCGCTCCTCGAGCGGGGGACGATCGGACGTTCAGCGCTTCTCGATCGGGACGTAGCGCGCGTCGGTGCGCCCGATGTAGCGCGCCCGCGGCCGGTAGATGCGGTTGTTCTCGTACTGCTCCATGACGTGGGCACACCAGCCCGCGACGCGGCTCGCGGCGAAGATCGGGGTGAACAGGTCGTCCGGGATGCCGAGGGCGTTGTAGACGGTCGCCGAGTAGAAATCGACGTTCGGGATCAGGCCCTTCTTCTCGCTCATGAGCTTCTCGAGCTTCTGGCTCATGCGGTAGAACTCGGGGCGGCCGATCTCGCTCGTGAGCCGTTCGCTCATCGACTGCAGGATCTTGGCGCGCGGATCGCCGTTCTTGTAGACGCGGTGTCCGAAGCCCATGATCTTGTCGCCGTTGGCGAAGGCATTCGCGAGGAAGGCGTCGATCCGGTCCTCGGAGCCGATCTGGCGCAGCATCGCCATGACGGCCGCGTTGGCACCGCCGTGCAGCGGCCCCTTCAGCGTTCCGATCGCGGCGAGCACCGAGGAGTAGATCCCCGAGAGCGTGCTCGCCGTCACCCGCGACGAGAAGGCCGAGGCGTTGAGCTCGTGGTCGGCGTGCAGGATCAGACAGACGTCGAAGTCCCGCTCCTGCGAAGCCGTCGGGGCCTTGCCCGTGATGCCGCGCAGGATGTTCCACGAGATCGACTTCGTCGGATCCGCCTCGAGCGGCCAGCGGCCGTTTCGCGCCTGCTCGTAGGCGCCGATGATGAGCCCGATGCGCGCCGTCAGGCGCACGGCCTTCCCGAGCGTCGCGGTCTCGTTGATGATGTTCGACTCGGGATCGTGGAGCGTCAGCCCCGCGACGACGGCCGAGAGGAAGTCCATCGGATGGACCTTCTTCGGCAGGCCGAGCAGCCAGACGCGCATCTCGTCGGGCAGCGTCATGCTGCGCGCGAGACGTCCGCGCAGGCTCTCGAGCTCGCCCGCATCCGGCAGCGATCCGAACCAGAGCAGGTGGATCACCTCTTCGAAGGTCGCGTTCTCGGCCAGATCCTCGATCGTGTAGCCGCGGTACAGGAGCGTCGTACCGTCGATCGTGCTGATCGCGCTCGAGCAGGCGATCACGCCCTCGAGGCCTCGATCGATGGCGCCCTCGTAATCGTTCCCCTTCGGCGGATTCGCCGTATTCGCCATGACTGGACTTCCCATGGGCCCGGTGGCCCTTTCGGATGGTTCTCGAGCCGTGAGCCGATCGCGCGAAGTTCCGGATCCGGCGGCTTCGCGTTCGCGGCCTCGCGTGCGCCGCGATGACGAGCGGCACCGGGCCGGAAGCTTAACCGGGTTCCCGAAAAATCCGTCAGGCCGGGCGCCGCACGCCAGCTCAGTCGCGATGGAACTCGCCCTGATCGGTGAGCACCGGGCGCTGGTCGGCGCCGGTTCCCGGCCGCGCGCTCAGCGGCCGCAGCGGCGACGGCTCGCCCGGATGTTCGACGTCCGGGACGCGGCGCAGGAAGCCGAGCAGCCCCGCCCGCGCGACGGTCGAGACGACGAAGATCGCGACGAAGCCGGCCGGGCCGGGGCCGAAGGCATGGAGCAGCCCGCCGCCCAGGGCGCTGCCGAGCACGATCGCCGTCGCGTTCGCCAGGTTGTAGAGCGTCAGCACGCTCGTCTGGCCCCGGGGCGGGATGCGCTCGAAGAACGAGAGGAGGCTGGCGAGCTCGAACGCCGCCCAGCCGATCCCGGAAACGACCTGCAGGAGAAAGAGCCAGGCGAATTGGTCGGTCACCAGCCAGAGGATCGGGAAGGTCGAGATCGCGAGGCCGGCGCGCGAGAGGACCTTCTTCGTCCCGGCGCGCCGGACCCAGCGGCCGAGGAAGGGCAGCGTGAAGACGCGGGAGGCGAAGGCGGTCGCCGTCAGGACGGTGAACTCGAAGTAGGAGAGCTCGAGCTCCGTCAGCATGAAGGGGGTGAAATAGGGCGAGGCGACCATGACGCCCATCTGGAAGGTGAGCAGGAAGAAGAGCAGTCGG
Organism: Myxococcota bacterium; assembly: GCA_963169575.1. Taxonomy (GTDB): domain Bacteria; phylum Myxococcota_A; class UBA9160; order UBA9160; family UBA4427; genus UBA4427. Next base: position 3,234 of record CAUJGH010000599.1, read on the forward strand.
CCGTGGCCGCCGGTGCGGACGTGGCGGCGGATGATGGCGGGGGAGATGCTGGTCTCGCCGACCTCGAGCGTGCGGGGCTCGCGCTGGGAGCGGAGGAACCCGGCGGAGACGATGCGCGCGAACAGCGCGATCGCGAAGATGATCGCGTAGGCCTGGAACTCGCTCCCCCGGCCCTTGCCGAGCTGGAGGATGATCCCGCCTGCGGCGAGCCCGAGCACGAGCGCCGCCTGCGAGGCGCGCGCACGGTTCGCGAAGAAGGCCGGTCGCAGGCGCTTCGGCACGAGCGAGCTCGCCCAGGTCGTCCAGGCTGGCCCCGTCGACATCCCGAGACCCCAGTAGAGCGAGGCAGTCAGATAGAGGAGCAGCAGGTCCATCTCGCCAGCGAGCGCCGAGACGAGCAGCGGAACGAAGCAGAGCGCCTGCAGGCTCGCGCAGAAGACGATCCAGCGGCGATGGGAGGCCAGGAATCCGACGGCGGCCGGAGAAGCGAGCTGGAGCAGCGCGCCGAAGAGCATGGGCACCGTCGCGACGAGGCCCGAGACGACGTCGCCATGGCCGAGCGCCAGGGCGAAGGCCGGCAGATACGACTCGCCGATCCCGACCATCAAGCTGAAGGCGACGCCGTCGCCGAGCATCGCGCGCAGATCGCGGCGCAGCTGGGAGGCCCCGCGCGGGTCGGCGCTCCGCGCTGCCGCTGCCGGAGCAGCGAGCGGTCCGGGCTCCGCCAGCGTCGTCGTGAGGGTCGACATGGATTCAATCCGTGAGGATCAGGCCGCGAACGATCTCGTCCGCATCCTGTTCGGCGCGCGGCAGCGGATGGCTGAGCATCGCGCCGCAGCGCTCGACCGCCCGGACGATGCCGTCGGCCGCACGCCCCGCGCGAATGCCCTCGAGCACGCAGGCGACCACCCCCTCCCAGGTCTCGTCCGGACCGAGCGCGCGGTCCACCGCCTCGTCGCCGAGGACGACGACGCGATGCTCGAGGAGCGTGACATAGATCAGGATGCCCGTGCGCCCGGTGGTCTGTCGCGCGACGTGGGCACGAAAGGCTTCGAGGCCCCCGCGATTCGCGGCTCGCTCGAGCTCGTCCTCCCGGAGCGCGAGCCTGCGGACCGAATCCGCGAGGCAGACCGCATGGGCGATCGCGACCGCCCCCGCCTGCAGCCCGAGGAGCGCGAGGATCGGCGCGCCCGGCGCGAACCACTCGGCCGCGAGCAGCGCGATCGCCGCCAGCAGGACCGCGAGCCGCCAGGGCGCGACGGCAAAATCGTGGGATTGCCGCACGACCTGCACGACGATCTCGCCCGAGGTCCCCGCCTCGGCCGCGCGCACCGCCGCCTCGATCCGCTCCCGATCCGCCGGCCCGATCAACGTCGTCGGCTTCATTGGCCCGCCCCTGTCTCCCTACCAGTTGCCCGAGGCGCCACCGCCGCCGAAGCCGCCGCCACCGCCCCCGAATCCACCGCCGAAACCGCCGCCGCCCAGGCCCCCGCCCCCGAAGCCGCCTCCGAATCCGCCCATCCCGCCTGGCCCCCAGCCGCGCGGTCCGCCGCGCATCCGGCCCGCCGGCGGCGAGCTCGAGAACGCGAGCGAGAGGACGAGTCCCAGGGCGGCCGCGAAGAGCGCGGCCGGGACCACGACCGTCAGCAGGAAGGCCAGACCGCCCGAGATCGCCGCGCCGACGATCGATCCGACTGCGCGCCGGCGGCGCCCGAAATTCCCGCCGACGAACGCGCCGACGAGCACCGCCATCAGCACCGCATGCGCCGCCGACAAGCCGGGATCGCTCCCGCGCCGCACATCGCGTTCTGCTTCCGGGACGGCTTCGCCCCGCGCCGCAGCCATGACGGCCTGCGCCCCGGCGCGCACGCCCTCCCCCATCTCGCCCGCGCGAAAGCGCGGGATCATCTGTTCGCGCAGGATGCGGGCGGCGAGCGCGTCGGGCAGCACGCCTTCGAGGCCGTAGCCGACCTCGATCCGCGCCCGGCGATCCTCGGCGGCGACGATCAGGATCGCGCCGTCGTCGCGCTCCGCGTCGCCGACCTGCCACTGCTCGGCGACCCGCAGCGAGAAGGCTTCGATCGCCTCGCCTTCGAGATTCGGGACGGTCAGGACGACGAGCTGATGGCCCGTCTCCCGCTCGAATGCGGCGAGCTCGGTCTCGAGCGCCCGGGCCTCGTCCGGCGCGAGCAGATGGGCGTCGTCGTGGACACGCGCCGTCAGCGGGCGAACCTCGAGGAGGGCCCGGGCTTCCAACGCGAAGAGCGACGCACAGAGCGGCGCGAGGAGCGACCCGAGGGCGAAGAGCAGAACGCTGATCGCCGCGCGGATCAGAACCGGACCTCGGGCGGCTCGTCACCGACGCCCGCGCGGGCCTCGAAGGTCGGCTTCGGCTCGGCGCCGATGACCTTCGCCGTCAGCACCGCCGGGAACGAGCGGACGAGCGTGTTGTAGCCCTGCACGGTCTCGATGTAGCGGCCGCGGGCGACGGTGATGCGGTTCTCGGTGCCCTCGATCTGGGCCTGCAGATCGCGAAAGGCGTCGGTCGCGCGCAGCTGCGGATAGGCCTCGGCGACGGCGAAGAGCCGCGAGAGCGCACTCGAGAGCTGGCCCTGGGCATCCATGAATTTCTGGAGCGCCGCCGGATCGTTCGCGAGCTCCGGGGTCACCTCGATGCTCGTCGCCCGGGAGCGCGCCTCGACGACGGCCTCGAGCGTCTCCTTCTCGAAGTCGGCGGCGCCCTTCACGGTCTCGACGAGATTCGGGATCAGGTCTGCGCGCCGCTGGTACTGATTCGAGATCTCGGAGAACGCCGCCTTGACGGCCTCGTCGCGCGCCTGGATGTCGTTGTAGCCGCAGCCCGCGAGCGAGAGCGCGGCGAACGAGACGAAAAAGACGAGCGCGACCGATCGAATCCTCTGCACGGCGATCCTCCCCGATGCGGGTTCGCGCGCAGACTAGCGCAAGCGCTCGCCGGGGTGGCCCGCGCCGTAGGCCTGCGTGAGGATCGGCGCGACGACGGCGGTCCAGGCCGCATAGCCCGCCTCGCTGAGATGGAGCCCGTCGAAGCGGAAGAAGCGCTTTTCCGGCCTTCCATCGGGTCCGAGCAGGACCTGCCCGACATCGATGAAGTGAACGCGCGGATCGCCCTCGGCCCGCGCCCGGATCAGCGCATTCGCGCGCGTCATCTCGGGCCAGAGCTTCCAGCGCAGCCGCGACGGCTTGATCGAGAGATAGTGGACGTCGAGTTCCGGGAGCGAGCCCTGCAGCAGCCGCACGAGCGCATCGAAATCGGCGGCGACGGTCTCGGCGCTCTTCCCGGCGCCGATGTCGTTGTCGCCGGCATAGACGACGACCGCGCGCGGAGAGCGGGGAATCACGACGCGGGAGGCGTTGTGGATCAGATGCGAGAGATGGGCGCCGCCAAAGCCGCGATTCACGACGGGCAGCGGCGTCATGTCCGCTTCGAGGCTCGCCCAGAAGCGAATGCTCGAGCTGCCGTAGAAGACGATCTCCCCGGGCGTCGGCGCCGCCGCGCGATCCGCCTCGAGGAAGGCCTGGATTTCGGGCTCGAAGAAGGCCGGATCCGCGCCCGAGCGGCTCATATAGAAGAAGTAGCTGCCGACGGCTCCGGCCACGAGCAGGCCGAATGCGACCAGCGCGATCGCGATCCATTTCATGCATGCACCTCTTCGCTCTCCGAACTTCCCATCTTCTTCAACGTCTTCCAGCCGAAGGCGAGCAGGCCCGTCAACAACACGGTCGGAATCGCCCCGAAGATCGCGAGCGCGATCTGATCGCCGACCGCGTCGGCCAGCGCGCCGACGGCGAGGATGCCGACGAAACCGAGCTGGGCCAGGGTGAAGACCATGCTGAGGACGCGGCCGCGCATCGCCTCGGGCACGGCGAGCTGGAAGCCGACGACCGCGACCACGTTCCAGAGCTGCCCCGTGAACCCGAGCCAGACCTCGACGCCGAGCGCCCAGCCGAACGAGAAGGCCAGCGAATAGAGCACCAGGCCGATCGCGTAGCCGAGCATCGTGCCCGTGATGAGGAGCCCGACGTGGCGCGGATGCGGCGGGCGCAGCATCACACCGAGGGCCGCGATGAAGGTCCCGACGCCGTGGGCCGCCGAGAGCATGCCGAAGCCCGAGGCGCCGACGTCGAGGACGGGTCGCGCGAAGTTCGGCCGCATCGGGTTCACCGCCCCGTTGAACAGCGCCATCGCGCAGGCGAGCAGCGCGAGCAGCAGCGGCGGCCGCTCGCGCACGTAGGCATAGCCCTCGCGCAGATCCGCCCAGGGCGAGCGGGAACCCGCCGTTCGCGGCACGGCCCCGAGCGCCGGGATCCCGACGACGAGCAGCGCCGCGATCAGCACCCCGGCGGCCGCCGAGAAATAGGTCGCGACGATGCCGACCGCGCCGACGAGGACCCCCGCCAACGCGCCGCCGCCCATCGTCCCGAACGAGGTCCCCATCGCGTTCAGCGAGACCGCCTCATGGGTCCGTTCGCGGCCGACGACGTCGACGACGTAGGTCTGCGTCGCCGGACCGAGGACCGAGGCGACGAGACCGCCGAAGACCGAGACCGCGACCAGCATCCAGTAGGCGACCTGCCCCGACCAGACCAGCAGGCCGACCGCGAGGGAGATGAATGCCATCGCGAAACGGCCCGCGACGATCAGGTTGCGTTTGGGCGCGCGATCGACGACGACCCCGGCCATCGGGGAGCAGAGCGCGATCGTGCCGCCCTGGACGAAACCGATCAGGCCGACCGCGCTGCGCAGCGGCGAGATCGACGTCACGAGCCATTGCATCGCCAGGAAGAGCACCTGGAAACAGATGAACTGGAGCAGATTCGAGCTCCAGAGCCGCGCGTAATGGGGAAGCCGGAAGGTCGCGACGACCGGATGGATCGCCGGCCCGGCGGGCCCGGCGCCGTCCATCGATCCCGCCTGCTCCGATCCGCGCGATTCGCGCGATCCGCGCTCGCTGCCCACGCCGCTGGCTCCCTGCTTCCGGTCGCGCGATGCCGCCGCGCGCGCCCCGGGCGGGGTATACGCCAGAATCGAGCGGCGCGTGAGCCGCGGCGCGTGTGATAGCTTCGCCGCCCGACGGTGCGCGGCGCCGCGGGCGGGCATGCCTCGATGCGCAGCGGCCCGTGAGACGGAAGGCGGAGCGGACGATGAGCGAGGCGGCGAAGGGCGGACTCCGGGGACTCGACGTGGCGGCGGTGAGCCGCTGGCTCGCGGAGCGGGTCGAGGGCGCGCAGGGCGAGCTGCGCTTCGAGCTCGTCGCCGCGGGCGGCTCGAACCTGACCTACCGCGTCGAGACGCAGGATGGCCGCCGCTTCGCGCTCCGCCGTCCGCCGGAGCGCGCCCGCGTCGCGACGGCCCACGACATGGCGCGCGAATGGAAGATCCTCGCCGCCCTCGACGGCCACCGGGAATGCGGTGTCCCCGTGCCGGCGGCGATCGCCTACTGCGCGGATGCCTCGCTGATCGGCGCCGAGTTCTACGTCATGGCCTTCGCCGAAGGCCGCATCCTGCGCGGCCCGGCCGACGCGGCGGACATGGACGCCGCCCGCTGTCTGCGGGCCGCCGAATCGCTGCTCGACGTCCAGGTCGCGATGCACACGCTCGACGCCGACGCCGTCGGTCTCGGCGATCTCGGGCGCCGTGACGCCTACGTCGAGCGCCAGCTCTCGCGCTGGCTGCGCCAATACCAGGCCGTGAAATCCCGCGAGCTCCCGCTCGTCCATTCGCTGCATGCCCGGCTCTCGAAGGCCATCCCGCCCCAGCAGCGCGTCGGTCTGGTCCACGGCGACTATCGCTTCGACAATACGGTCCTCGGGGCCGACGACCGCGTCGTCGCCGTGCTCGACTGGGAGCTCTGCACGCTCGGCGATCCGGTGGCCGACTTCGTCTGGTCGATCCTCTATTGGAGCGATCCGGGCGACCCGACCGATTTCGGATCCCCCTCCCCGACCCGCCATCCCGCCTTCCCGCGCCGCGCGGACGCGATCGAGATGTATGCCCGCAAATCGGGCCTCGACCTCTCGCAGATCGACTACTACCGCGCCTTCAGCTGGTGGAAGATGGCCTGCCTCGTCGAGGGCGTCGTCGCACGCCTGCGCGCCGGCGCCGGCGGCGGGCTCGGCGCGTCCTCCGATCTCGGCAGCGTCATGAAGCGCGTCGAATGGATGCTCGAATGTGCCGAAGAAGCGGCGCGCGCGATCGATTGAGGCGGGCGATCGCACCGCGCTCGTCCGTTCGAGCGGGGCGGCCCCCGGATCGGGCGGAACGCAGCCTCGAAGAGGAGCCGACATGAAGAAGATCGCTTTCCGTTGGATCGCCGCGGGCCCGGCCGCGTCGGCGCTCGCGCTCGCCGCGACCGCACTGCTCGCCGGCTGCATCTCCCCGCGCGTCGTCGTCGAAGCGAGCGATGCCGCACCGATCGCCCGCGCGGCGGCGATC
>CAUJGH010000600.1 GCA_963169575.1 Myxococcota bacterium
GCGCCCACATCTTCGGCGCCTGCTCGCCGATCGTCATGTGGAGGATCGTGATGAGCATGAAGGCGAGGGTGATCGAGACGACCGGGAGCCAGCGTGCTTCGGCCGAGACGTCGAGGCCGGCGGCATCGGCGCCGGCGATCAGCAGGACGGAGACGGCGGGCTCGCCGAGCGCGCCGAGCACGAGGCTCGCGAGGGTGATCCCGAGCTGACAGGCCGAGAGATAGCGATCGAGATGGCCGAGGATGTGCTGGACCGCGGGCGCCGCGGCCCGTCCCTCGCGCGCGAGGATCTCGATCCGGGATTCCCGGACCTTGACGAGGGCGAACTCCGCGGCGACGAAGAAGCCGTTGAGCAGCACGAAGAAGAGCGTCGCTCCGAGCCGCCAGGTGACGCCGAACAGATCGAGCGATGCGTGTTCCGGCGTCACGCCGCCTCCGCGGATCGCTCGACCCATCGCAGGGTCGATTGCGTGTCGGATCGAACGACCGATTGAACGACCGATCGAGTGGTCGATCGCTGGACTCGCGCCGGGCGCGATGGTCCCCTTCCGATGTCGAGCCGGCTCATCCGGTCCTTTCCCTCTGCGCAGGGGTGCGCGGCTGGGACGATACTACTGGAACCGGTCGCCCTGCAGGGGGTAGGAGGACTCGCCATCGGTTCCGACCGGCAGGTCGCCCGCCAGCGTGATGCGCTGGACGGCGCGGCGCGCCCCGGGCGGGAGATCGGTCGGGACGATGCGGGCGCTCGCTCGGCTGTCCCAGAAGGCGAGGCTGCCGGGGCCCAGCGGAATCGGGGCGTGAACCCGGGGTCGGTCATGGACTCGAAGAGCATTGGCAGCAGAGGGTCGGCGTCCCGGCAGCCGGCGTCCATCGGACCCGAGCGGGCCCGGGACGATCGGCCGGCCCGGGTTCACCCCGCCACGACCCGCTCCGTCCCGGCGATCCGGACATGGTGCATGACCCGAGCGTGTGCGGGATCGAAGCCCTGTGCGCGGTGGATCATCTTGCGGTTGTCCCAGATCAGCAGGTCGAAGGGGCGGAACGAATGGCGATAGACGCGCTCGGGCGCGATCGCGGCGCGGAGCAGGCGGTCGAGGATCGGCTGCGCTTCTTCCTCGGGCAGACCTTCGATCGCCATGACGTGCTCGCTCGTGTAGAGCGTCGTCTCGCCGCTCTCGGGATGAAGACGCACGAGCGGATGGCGGACGGCGGGCAGCTCGAAGACGGGATTGCCGGGGATCGTGCTGCCGAAGCGGGCGAAGGCCTTCGCATAATCGTGGATGCCGACGCGCCCGCGCGCCGAAGCCTGCTCGTCGGGCGAGAGCGCTTCCCAGGCGAGGCGGAGATCCGCGAAGAAGGTATCCCCACCGACGGGCGGAACGACGACGGCGGCGAAGAGCGAGAACGTCGCCGGGATCTCGCGGAAGGAGCTGTCGGTATGCCAGCCCTCGTTGATGGCGACGAGGCGCAGGCGCACGTCGTCCGGCGAAAGCATGCGGCCGTCGCGGCCGCGATTGGTCAGCAGGATCAGATCGGGATCGGGCGTGTCCTCGTTGAAGGCGCCGCGTTCAGGGATGCCGAAGCGGCGGCCGAGGGCGACGTGCTGCGCGGGCGTCAGCGGCTGATCGCGCAGGACGACGACGCCGTACGCGACGATGCTGCGCCGCAGCCGGTCGAAATCCGGATCGTCGATCCCGCGCGCGAGATCGAGCCCGCGGATCTCGGCGCCGATCGGATCGATGGGATGGAGCTCGAATCCCATGTCTTCAGGCCGTGAGGGGTCGCAGAACCTGCCCGGGCCGGATGCGATCGTCCGTGAGCTCGCCATCGAGCACGATCGGCACGCCGTTCACGATCGTCGCGTACATCCCCTCCGGCCGGCTCGACCAGCGGCCTTCGCCGTTCGGGAAGTCGCGCACGAACTCCTTGCGGCCGGGGCCGATCTCGTCGGCGTCGAAGATCATGACGTCCGCTGCATGGCCCGGCAGCAGCATGCCGCGATCGAAGAGGCCGAGCAGCGCGGCGGGCTGCTGCGTCATCTGGCGGATCGCCTCCTCGAGCTCCCATTTGCCCCATTCGCGGACCCAGTAGCGCAGGAAGTACGAGCTCCAATCCGAGCCGTCGTCGCGGCCGAGATGGGCACCGCCGTCGGAGGTTCCGATGATCATGTGGGGATGGACCGAGGCGCGATGGGTTCCTTCGCGCCAGGCATCCGATTCCGTTCGCCAGACGAACTCGACGTCGAGCGCCTCGGCGAGCGCGATCTCGATCATCAGGTCCATCGGCGCGAGGCCGCGCTCCTTCGCGATCTCCGCGAGGGAGCGGCCGATCAGCGCCTGATTCTCGGGCTTGCCGGCGCGGAAGACCTGGAGGTTCTCGAAATGCGGCGGCGGCAGCGTCGAGCCGCGGGAAGCGTCCTTGTTCGGATGCTCGACGGCGGTCCGGATCGACGCGCGATAGTCGGCGTCCGAGAGCATCGCGATGCGCGCGGAGACGGTCTTCGCCTCGTCGAAGAGGCGCTGGAAGGCCGGGACGCCCTCGTAGAGGCTCGTCCCCTCCGCGAGGCTGAAGCGGCGGTTGAACGGGCGCGCCATCAGCATCGAGTAGACGCCCGCGCCCTGCTTGCGCGCCCGCTCGAGGTAGGCGACGCAATGCTCCCAGGTCGCCGTCGGCGCATCGACCTTGCTGCGCGCGCCGAGCCCCTGGATGATGATCGGGAGGCGGCTCGCGAGCGCGAGCCGGATCAGGAAATCGCCGTCGGCCTCGTCGAGTCCGCCGATCGAGCTGTAGGGCAGGTACGAGATCGAGCCGCCATTCGCGCGGCCGACCTCCGCGACGAGGGTCTCGAGCTCGGCCTTCGAGGCGAGCCGGCTCGGGACGGGCCGGTCGTGGGAATCGAGATGGGTCGGCGCATGGCTCGAGGAGAGCCCGGCGGCCCCCGCCTTCATCGCCTCCCGGACGAGAACGCGCATGCGCTCGATCTCTTCGGCCGTCGCTTCGCGCGAATAGCAGGCGTCGCCCATGACCCAGCGGCGGAGATTGGAGTGGCCGACGTAGAACGCGGCGTTGATGCCGAGCTTGCCGCGGCGCGCTTCGACGAATTCCGGGAAGGTCTCGAAGTCCCAGGGAATCGCCGCCAGCGAGCCGGGGCTCATGTCTTCGACGCGCCCGAAGATCTGGGTGATGAAGTCGCGGTCGTCCTTGCGGGTCGGGGCGATCGAGAAGCCGCAGTTGCCGGCGACGACGGTCGTGACGCCATGGAAGCAGGACGAGGTCGCGAAGGGCTCGAAGGTCAGCTGGGGATCGTAATGCGTATGCGGATCGACGATGCCGGGGGCGACGATCCGGCCCTTCGCATCGAGCACGCGCCGGGCGCCGGCTGCATCGAATCGGCCGACGCCGACGATCAGACCGTCCCGGATCGCGACGTCCGCCCGGCGGCGGGGGAGGCCGGTGCCGTCGACGACGAGTCCGTTGGTGATCAAGAGATCGCATTGCATCGCGCTTTCCTCCGCTTCCGTTCCGTATCGCTCCGACTCGGTCTCCGCGCTCAGCGCGCTCGCGCGCCGGTTCGCCGCACCGGGCCGGGCAGCGGCTCGTCGCGCTCGGGCTCGAAGCGTTCGTGCAGCCGCTCGAGCGCGACGTCGATGCGGGCCCGATCCGCCTTCGAGACGCCGGCCATCAGCTCGTCCCCGCTCTCGATGTAGGCCTCGAGCGCCGCCTTCTCGAGCGCCGCTCCCTTCGCGGTCAATCGGAGCGGGGCGCAGCGACCGTCGGCCGCGTCCGCCGCCCGGCGCACGAGCCCGCGCCGCACGAGCCGGTCGATCATCTTCGTGAGGCCGCCGGGGCTGCAGCCGACGACGTTGTAGAGATCGCCGGGCTTCAGCAGCCGGGCCCCCCCGGCGCGGCGCAGGCTGCCGAGGATGCTGTACTCGCCCGGGGTCAGGCGGAAGGGCTTCAAGACGTTCTTCTGGTGGTCCGCCATCAGGATCGAGAGGCGACCGAG
>CAUJGH010000601.1 GCA_963169575.1 Myxococcota bacterium
GGTCGTCGAGTCCTACATCGACAAGACGGCGGGCTTCATCCGCCGCCAGATCGCGCTCGGCCGCAGCCGCGTCGCCGATCCCCGCGGTGTCGCGCAGGTCCTGATCCTCATGAACCTCGCGGTCGCGACGGACCAGAACAATCGCCCCGTGCCCGAGACGCCGGCGCGACTCGGCGAGATCGTCGGGCATGTCTGGAATGGCGCGGTCTACGACGCGGCCTGAGCCGAGCATCCTTCAAGGCGTCTGATTCGTCGTCTTCGCCCCCGAAGCGACCAGATACGAATAATGCGGCAGATGCGCCATCTGCCCGCCGTCGATCGAGAGCAGCTGGCCCGTCACGAACGAGGCCTCGTCCGAGACGAGGTAGAGCACCGCCTGCGCGAGGTCGTCCGCCCGGCCCGCCCGCGGAATCAGGTTGTTCGAGACGATCGCGGCGCTCATCTCGGGCGAGACGGAGGCCTTGTTCGTCGGCGTCTCGATATGGCCGGGGGAGACGGTATTGCAGCGGATGCCGCGGCGGCCGAAGGTCGTCGCGATCGAGCGCGTCAGGGCGTTGACTCCGGCCTTCGCCGCGGAGTAGGCGAACTGCGAGAGATCACCGCCCAGCGATTGATTGCTCGAGGTATTGACGATCGCGCCGCCGCCGCCCGCGATCATGACGGGGATCGCGTGCTTCGCGCCCAGCATGGCGCCGCGCAGGTTGACGCTGAACGAGCGGTCCCAGTATTCGACCGTCATCGTGAGCAGGTCGAGATCGTTGGCGTGTTCGTGGCCCGCGGTCATGGCGGCATTGTTGTGCAGGATGTGCAGCCCGCCGAACTCCGAGACGGCGCGCGCGACCATGGCGCGGATGTCGTCTTCCTTCGAAACGTCCGTCCTTTGCGAGACGGCGCGGCCGCCCGCGGCACGGATCGCAGCGGCGACCCGTTCGGCACCCTCGCCATTCATGTCGGCGACGACGACGGCCGCCCCCTCCGAGGCGAGCAGCTTCGCCGTCGCCTCGCCGATCCCCGATGCCGCGCCGGTCACGATCGCGACCTTCCCCTTGACCCGCTCGCCCATGCTGCCTCCCGAACGGCGCCGCGCGATCCGCGGCGCGAATGAACGTGGTTAGTTGATCCCCAGCTTCTGCTTCACCTTCGGCACGACCTTGCGCGCGAAGTATTCGAGCCGCGCATTCGAGCGCTCGATCGGCTCGCCGGGGAAGATCGTCCACCAATGGACGTCCTCCGCCCCCGCGCGCACGGCCGTCGCGACGACCTCGGCCGCCGCCTCCGCATCCGTCAGCCGCCAGGGACTGCGCGTCAGGAGCTCGGCGGAATTGGTGATCGGGCGCCACTTTTCGGGCGGGCCGTAGGCGCCGTGGGCACCGTATTCGTTGACCTGATGCATCAGGTAGGGCGCGCCGGCCGCGAGCTCGGCTTCGGGATCGTCGCCCAGGATGAAGTGGTAGCCGCAGGCGAGGCGCGGCTTCCGGCCGACCGCGGCGCATTCCGCCTTGTAGAGGGGCCAGAGCTCGGGGATGCCGACGAGCATGCCGTCGCCGAGCTGCGCGCCGCGGCGGATCGCCGGGGGCGTGAAGCCGCCGATCCAGAGCTCGGGGCCGCCCGCCGCGTCGGGGCGCGGCGTGATCGTGATCTCGCCGAGATCGAAATGGCGGCCGCGATGCGTGAAGGTCTCGCCCTTGAATGCGGCGCGCAGGATCGCGAGGCCTTCTTCGAGCCGGCCGCGGCGCTCGCCGATCGGGATGTCGAAGCCCGCGAATTCGGCGGCGCGATAGCCGAGGCCGACGCCGAGCTTGAAGCGGCCGCCCGAGATCGCATGGACCGTCAGCGCATCCTCCGCGAGCCGGATCGGATGCTGCAGCGGCAGGATCACGATGCTCGTCCCGAGCGTCATCCGCTCGGTCTTCGTCGCGAGGGCGGCAGCGAGAGTCAGGGGCGAAGGCGTATAGCCGTCGACGGCGAGATGATGCTCGGAGATCCAGGCCGAGCCGAAGCCGAGCTCGCGTTCGGCCCAGGCCGCCTGCTCGAGGGTCTCGGCGTAGAGCCGCGCGAAGGAGCGCCCGGCGAAGGCCGGGTTGCGGAAGTCGTAGTAGAGGCCGAAGCGGGGGAGCTGCGGTAACGAGGCGCTCGCCGCGCCCGATCCGCCGGTCGGCTTCGTCCTCGAGGCTTCGCTCATGAACTTCTCTCCTTCGGCCGAGGTCGGCCGCGAACGCGACGCTACCGCGCTGGGGGCCCCCCGGCAGCGACGGGCCACGGCTTTTCGATGGCCCCCGATCGGGACCCCTCGGCCGCGATGCCCGCTCCGCCCACGCGTCGGCGGCGCGAGGCTCGCTCGCCGCCCGCTCGGACCACGGACGCTCTGCCGGGAAGACAGCTGGATGCTGCGGGCCTAGGGTCCGCAGAAATCGCCCGCCGAAAGAGACCCGATGCACGCAGCCCCGCTCCGCCCTGCCCTCCTCGATACGCTGACGGAGCTTCCGCGCGCCGGCCTCGAAGCCGCGCAGCTCCTCTGGCCCGCCTCGCTTCGCGGGCGCGAGCTGCCCCGCGGCGACGGACATCCCGTCCTCGTCCTGCCCGCCTACGGCCTCGGCGACCTCGGCCTCTGGCCCCTGCGCCGCTTTCTCGACGGGCTCGGTTATGCGGCCCACGCCGGCGAGCTCGGCGTCAATCTCGACCGCGGCGAGCTGCGCATCCGCCGCATCGAAGACGCCGCGCGCTTCCGCCGCGTCCAGAGCGAACGCGTCGCCGAGCGCGCGCAGGCGATCCGCGAACGCACCGGTCGGCGCCCGAGCCTCGTCGGCTGGAGCATGGGCGGCCTGTTCGCCTTCGATGCGGCGCGGCTCGTGCCCGAATCCGTCCGCAGCGTCGTGACCCTCGGCTCGCCCTTCGGCGATCCGCGCGGGACCTCGCTCTGGGATGTCATGCGGCGGATCAATGGCAGCGAAGTTCCGGCGGAGGAGCAGGATTTCAGTGCGTGGCTCGCGCCCATTCCTTGCAAGGCGCCCGATCGGCGGCCGCCCGTCACGATCCTCTACAGCCGGAGGGACGGGATCGTCGGCGAAGGGGCGGTGCGGTTTGCGGCACAGGGCGATCCGGAATGCGATCCCGAGACCGGAGCCGAAGTCGGCGCGCTCCGCGGCGTCCGGTACGAGCACGTCGAGTCGAGCCATCTCGGCTTTCCCGTCAACGCGGCGGTCTACCGCGCGCTTGCGCGGGCGCTGGGGGAGATGGAAGACGACTGAAGCGCGGTGGGCGGCCTGCGGCGAAGAGCCTTGGACGCCGGAACGATTCTGAAGCGGCCGAACGCCGGTCGTGCGGGGCCCGGCGCGGATCGCGCTCGAGCAGAGGGGAGACACGGGGTCCCGTCGGCCTTCCCGATTCAGCAGCACTTCAGCGCGTCGAATTGCATAGTATTTGGCGATGGGCTCGCGCCCGTTCCTTTCGTGCGAGACTGGGGCACATCCTCTTCAAGGAGACTCCCATGCGCTCGACGCAGATCCTCGCCCTGCTCTTGATGCTCCTCGCGCTCCCGGCCTTCGCCGGCGATGGCGTGCTCGAGATCAACCAGACCTGCGCGGTCCAGACGGGCTGCTTCGCGGGGGATACGGCGGGGTTTCCGGTCACGATCAGCGCCAGCGGCAGCTACCGGCTGACGAGCAACTTGAGCGGCGTGGCGGCGGATACGAGCGGTCTCTTCCTGAACACATCGAGGGTGACCATCGATTTCAACGGGTTCTCCCTCCTGGGTCCATCTGCAGGCAGCGGGACCGGTCACGGCGTCGCAGGGGGCGGGACCCTGGGCTCCTTCGCAGGCTTCACCACCCTCAAGAACGGCGTGATCCGAGGCTTTCGAGCCAAGGGCGTCGAGCTCGCCGGGGCGAAGGGGGTGCGCCTCGAAGACATGACGCTCGAATTCAACGCGGGCGGCGGCGCCTCGGTCGGCGATGAGGCCCGGATCCTGCGAAACGGGTTCTCGGGCAACGGTGGCGCAACGGTGTCGAATTACGGGTTGATCACCGCTTCTGGGGCGATGATCGTGGAGAATGTGGTGAGCGGGAGCGGGGGCGTCGGGGTCGAGGCCGGCGCCGGCTCGACCGTCTCGGGTAACACGACCCGCCAGAACGGGGGCGACGGAATCGCCGCCGGCCCCGGCTCGACCGTATCGGGCAACACGGCGTACGAAAATGACGGCAACGGGATCTTTGTCCTCGCCGGCTCAACCGTCTGGGGCAACACCGTTCACCTGAACGCCGGCTTCGGCCTAACCCTCGCCCAGAGCGGATACCGCGAGAACGTGATCTCGAGCAACAGCGCTGGAACGGTGACCGGTATCGGCCCCGTCAACCTCGGCAACAATGCCTGCAACGGGAGTACGACATGCCCTTGATCCGCACCACCTCCCCCGCCCGACGCCGCGTGGGCCTGCTTCCGGCCTTCGCCCTCAGTAGTCTGCTGGTCGGCTCCGCCCCCTTCGCCCACGCGCAGTCCGTCGTCTCGGCCTCCCCCGACGTGACCACTCCTCTCGGCGCCGCCCACCTCGCAACCCCCGACGATGCCGTCGCCGTCGACAATCAGCTCGGCATCGTCGCCCTCGCCAATCTCGGCCCGATCCCGGAATCCGCCGACGTGATCGGCTACGGCGAGCTGCTCGGGGGCGCGAAGCTGATGACCTTCGATACGACGGTCGCGCTCTCGGGTGGCGTCGTCGCGCGGCCCGGTGACGTCGTCGCCTGGAACGGCAGCGTCCACTCGCTCGTCTTCGACGCGACGGCCGCGGGGATCCCGAGCGGGATCGAGGCGGATGCCGTGTCGCTGGCGGCGAGCAGCGGGCTGCTGCTCTCTTTCGATACGGATGTCGCTCTGCCCGGCGCCCTCACGGTCGCCGACGAGGATCTCGTGCGCTGGAACGGCTCGAGCTTCAGCCTCGCCTTCGACGGCTCGGCGGCGGGCGTCGACCGCGCGCTCGACGTCGATGCAGCGCAGGATCTCGGCGGGGGCGCCTTCCTCATGTCCTTCGATACGGCGGGCAGCGTCGGGGGCATCGTATTCCAGGACGAGGACGTGCTGCGTTATGCGGGCGGGGCGTGGAGCCTCGAGATCGACGGATCGGCGCTCGACGCGGATTGGGGGGCGGCGGATCTCGTCGCGGTTCAGGTTCCCGAGCCGGACGGGGTTGCAGGCGTGTTCGTCGGAACGCTCGCCTGCACGGGACTCGCGGCGCGGCGGAGAGCGCGCGGGCGCAGACGCGTCGCGGGTTGATCCGGGGCGTGCGCCGGAAGCGGGCGAGCCGCTTCGGGCGGGGCCCATCGTTCAATCGACCCCTGGCGCCTGCTCCAGCATCCAGCCGGCCGAAACTGGATGCGCGCGCAGGCAAAGCGAAACGCGCCTTCGCAGCGCCCGCTTTCCCTCGCCCCGAATCGTTTGCAGGCCCCGTGCGGAGATGGCCAGCCCTCCCCGATCTGCCAGAATCTCGCGACCAACCGCGGGGACCCGGCCGCTCGACTCCCCGCTTCCTCCAGCCCGCGCGCGCCCGCTCTCGCGCCGCCGCCCGGCCCCCACCGCAAAGGAGCCCCCATGCCCGAAGCCCCTCGATCCCGCCCCATCCCGCAAGGCCAGCTCGCCCTCTTCACGGCCGCCGAAGCCCCGCTGCTCGAAGAGACCGGCATGATGGACGCCATGACCTTCACCGAACCGCAGGCCGACGCGATCCCGATCAGCGAATCCGAGATCGACCGCTTCACGCAGAGCGCGCGCCTCACCGTCCCCTTCCGCCAGGAAGGACCCGGCGGCCTCTCGCTCGTCGTCATCGAATTCGCGCCGGGCTACCTGCTCCCGCGCCACAGCCATTCCTCCGACTGCCTCTATTACATCGTCGAAGGCGGAATCGTCATGGGGCGCCGCGAGCTCGGGCCGGGGGACGGATTCTTTCTGCCGGCGGAGCAGCCGTACGCCTATCACGCGGGGCCGAAGGGGGTCAAGCTGCTCGAGTTTCGGACGCGGGCGGCGTTTGACATGAAGGTTTATGAGAGGGATATGGCGGGGTATCGGAAGAAGGCGATGAGGTCGATGGGGGTGGACGGGCTAACACGCTCGCCGGGCGGGGACTGAATCCGCGACTGCGTCTTGGCTACCGGAGTTGGGTGGGAATCCGGGTTTGGATCGAAACGATGTCAGACCCTGAGCGTTCGTCGACCTGGCCATCGAGCCGCGCGTCGGGAGGACTGCGCGTCCGAAGATGAGACCGCCGCGATCGCGGGAGCTCCGCCATCAGTCGTCGGACAAACTTGCTGCGCGCCAGGATTCTGGGGTGAATGTCTGCATGCTGAGGGCGTGGATCTCGCGGCCCATCCATTCGCCCACCGCCGAGTAGACCAACTGCTGCGCCTTCACGCGCGAGAGACCTTCGAATCGATCGGAGACGATTATGGCGCGGTAGTGGCCGCCGCCGCTCTTCGCGCCGGCATGGCCGGCGTGGAGGTGGGATTCGTCGATCACTTCGACGTGGGAGGCGGAGAGGGAGTCGCGGAGACGCGTCTTGATTGTTTCGTCCAACTCAGCCAATTCCGGGGTAGCGAGCAACGCGGAGTCGATCTGTCGAAATCTATAGCCCACTCAGCAGCCCGCCATGCGATGGGAATCCCAGAAGCCTTGAGTGCCCCAGAGAACTGCGAAAATACAAACAAGTGGGGAATGTCGGGGACAGACCAGCAAGACAACCGCCTCACTCCAAGCCACCGTCAGCAATCCCCAAGGTCAAACCTAAACCAGTCCTTCACTAACAGCCCAAGATTGACTACCCTGGTAGCTGTCCAAAGGAAATTCCAGAGGTGGGTTTTCCCAATATCATAGAAACCCGGCGGCGATCAGACTAAACACAAAACAACAGAATAACGACCCCGGACTCAATTGTCAGCCAATCAACAATATGCCCTAGCTGGGCCGACCCGGAAAAACACCCGCAAAATCCTTCCCCTCGCCATCAGGTCGCGCCCTTTTGCAATAGACACAGAAAGAGTCAAGTGAGCGCACATGAGAACAATCCATTTCTCAGAGTTTGAATTCAACCTCGACTCCATGACGCTCTCGAAAAACGGAACTCTAGTCGCAATCGGCAAACGCACTTGCGACTCATTGCTCTACCTCATTCAGAATCGCGATCGCTTTATATCTCGACAAGAGCTGCACCAAAACATTTGGAAATCCGAGCGAATTTCAGCCTCTGCAATTCCCATGTGCATGCTCGAACTTCGCAAGATCCTAGACAGTAAGAACCATGACTCCGCGCTAATCACATCAAGAAGGCTTCACGGATATCGATTCACAGGGGTCGCAAGATTCGAGACAACGCAAAGCCCCAGCGAATTAACGCATACTGATCTCCCCTTCGTCGGACGCGAGCCCCTACTCAAAGCCCTACACCGCTCGATACAATCGATACTCATTAGCCTCAGAGGCAAAGCAATAACTATCATTGGCGAGGCAGGATCGGGAAAAACACGCATCATTAACGAACTCGCCGTCCAAGTCACTGGCCGCGCTGACGTCATTATCACGCGCGCAGTCCCCTCGGAAGCAGAACTTCCCTTCTCAATCTGGACAAGCGTACTACGCGCGGCAGCGAGGAGAGAGCCCGCAAATCGCTCCCTCAAATCATCCATGGCACGAATTCTCGGCACCTTGCCCGAAGGCAAGAACTCCAACAACCGCAGCAATCTGGAAAATCTCGCGAACAGAAGATCATTTTTGACGGAATGGACGAACGTCATTCTGTCACTAGCAGCGCTGCGCCCATTAGTGCTCGTGCTCGAAGACTTGCACCACGCCGACAGCGACTCCTTATTGCTGCTCGACCGAATTTCATCCGAGATTGAAGGTGCGCCCATATTGCTGATAGCAACCATGCGCCCACCCATAAGTGAGCGCAATCACGCCTCAGCGATGACTCAAGTTCTCGGAACTACAAGCTCGACCATCCTCGCAGTTCCACCTTTGACTGCCACGGAGATCGAGCACCTCATGGACCCATTCATACCCGACCGTGCCAAAGTTGCACGGCAAATTCTCGAAATGAGCGCCGGCAACGCATTTTATGCCACTTCCCTCTGCCAACTAGCTCGAGAGAATGCTGATACGCAACTACGCACCGAAGTAGCCAAAAGGAGTGCATCCGAAATTGTATCGAGACAGCTAAACGATCTGCCTGCTTCGTGCAGAGAAATTCTCACTTTCGCGTCCGCATTCGGAATCAAGTTCAGCCACGTCGCAGTTGCGAAAACCTTGGACATACCCGCGAGCGAAGTGATGGAGCTACTAACGCCGGCCGAGGAAGCACGAGTAGTCACCTTCGACGGGATCGAGTACGGATTCCGCCACTCGATCCTGCGGGACTCATTGTACTTATCAATCCGGCAGACCAAAAGGCTTAGCATCCATCATCAAATCGGATCCACGCTGAAAGTTGCGACAGGGATCAGCGCAACTCCAACAGAAGTATTTAATCACCTCTGCCGCTCCTATCCGCTGACAAGCTTATGCCAACTAGTTGAGGCGGCGCTTTACGCAGCGAACGAGGCAACTTCGCGATTTGCACACCATGAGGCAGCTCGCATCCTAAGCACATTGCTGGATCTTGCGAAGAAAGACCCAACGCTCCCCTGCGCAACGCTCTGCGAAATCATGATTGCACTTGCTAACGCGGAGATTTACTCCGGAAACCCACTAACTTCGCGCAGGATATTGTTATCTGCCGCGGAGATCGCACGAAGGGAGAGCCTGCCCGAGAGTCTTGCCATGTGCGGGCTTAGCCTTGCCCCCGACTACCTATCAATAGAAGTGGGGACCTATGACCCGGACCTCGTGATGATCTTGAGGGAATCCTTTGACTTACTTCCTGACAACGCATCCTCACTGAGATCCCAAGTGGCTGCCAGGCTCTCGCAAGCGCTTCGGTGGAAATGCGACGACAGGGATCAGATTGAGGAGTATGCTCGTGTTGCGTTTCATCTTGCCGACCAGTCCAAAAGCGCAACTGCGAAACTCGCGGCGCTTGCCGCCTTGGCCGACGCAGCATCTGGTCCCGACTTGACGGACGAGCGAATCGATCGAACGCTTAGGCTTCAGGACGCCGCGCTCTCGCAAGGAGATAAGCTCTGCTTTCTTGTCCAACAGACCCGCCTGATTGCTGCCCTTCTAGAAAAAGGAGACATGCGGGGTGTTGCCAGAGAGAATGAGCGCTACCGGGACGTCGCCAGCAAGACCGGACTCTCGCAGTATCTCTGGTATCCAGTATCGACCGATTCTATGCTCGCCTGCGCGGCTGGACGAATCGACCTTGCTGAACGATACGCAAACGCCTACGCATCAATCGGCGGGGCGGAACCGGATGAGAACTTCAAGCAAACGTTCGCATGCCAGATGATCCTTCGACAGATCGAGCAAAACAGATCATCCGAAGTCTTGAATTTGGCGAAAGTCATCTCCGAGAGCCACCGATCTGTCCTGAGTTGGTCCGCTGCGATTGCTTGGATCCAATGGGACTGCGGAAAGCTTGATGAGGCGCGAGAAAGTCTGCGGCAGTTTTCAGAGTCAGACATGCTCGCTCTCTTCCGAGAACAAGGTGGAACAATCGGTCTCGCAGCTTTGGCCGAGGTCGCGGCCTACGTGGGCGATAAACGCCAAGTCGACTTTCTCTATCGACTTGTGGCGCCGATCAGCGCTCGATTCGCAATCGCCGGGTATGGAGTAGCTTACTTCGGTTCCCTTGAGCGATATGCGTCTCTGCTTGCGGGATCTCTAGGTCTTTCGACTCAGTCGATTGCACATGCAAGAAGGGCGGTTCGCGAGGAGACCCGTGTAGGAGCTCCTGGGTGGAGAATGCTCGCCTTAATGGACCTCAATCGATCCCTCGACAGAGAGAAACGAACAGGCAAAGCCTCTCGAACGAAAATCATTTTCCCGAGAGAAGTTGATCTCGCTCGCCCGCGCCGAGTCTATCAAGAACGATACCTGGAGGGCGAGTAGCCTAAAGCCCCACCACCGCCCCAATCCCGATCACACTCCCCACGAGCGCAATCCCGTAGAGGATCACCCCCACGACTCCATCCCGCTCCGCCCCGCCGAAATCCACATGGAGCGAACGCACGTGGTGCGCCCCCTTCCAGAGCGGGAGCACCAGCAGTGCCGCCAGCACCAGCTTTCCGACCGGGACGACCCCGAACAGCGAAGCCGTCGCGAGCGCATGCGCCCGGTCGTACGAGAGGGCCGACGCGTCGACCATGCCGAGCGGAATGAGCAGCCCGA
Organism: Myxococcota bacterium; assembly: GCA_963169575.1. Lineage (GTDB taxonomy): Bacteria > Myxococcota_A > UBA9160 > UBA9160 > UBA4427 > UBA4427. Next base: position 10,306 of record CAUJGH010000601.1, read on the forward strand.
CGACGAGGATCCAGCCCGTCAGCAGCATGGTCCCGATCAGGATGCCCTGGCCGAACATGAGCCAGATGAGCGGTTCGATCTTGAGGAGGAAGGCGCGCATCAGAAGATCCATCCCGCGAGGAGGGCCGTCATACCGGCCGTGATGGCGAACCAGACGACGTAGAGCGCCGCGTGAATGACGCCCCCCGGCGGCGGCTTGATGGGGCCGATTGCCTTGGGCTGGGCCTTGGGAAAGAGGCTGAAGAAGCGGATGGCGACGAAGACGACGGAGACGAGGCAGAGGACGTGGAACGCGATGTAGGCCGGATGCTGGAGCCGCTCCATCACGGCGTTCCAGGACTCGGGGCCGCGGCCGAGGGCCTGGATCATTCCGATCGCGAGGAACGAGATCGCGTAGTAGACGATGCCCGTCGCGTCGAAGAGCAGGTAGTTGCGGATGCGCGGGGCGCTCCACCAGGTCGAGGGCATCTGGGGCGGCGCGGTCCGGGTTCGCCCGGGCTTGTGGGGCGCCATCGCATGCGGGTGAGCCGGCTTTCCCATCTCAGGCGCCTCCTCGGGGCAGGACGAGGTTCTTGGCCCAGTCGATCACGGCCTCGAACTTCGCCTGGTTGACGGCGGCCGCGGGGTCGACGTTCTTGGGGCAGACTTCGCTGCATTCGTTCGCGTAGGAGCAGCTGAAGACCGTTCCCTCTCCGCGGAAGATGGCGTTGCGCTCGGCGTTGCCCTCGTCGCGGGAGTCCATGTTGTAGCGATGGCCGAGGGCGATCGCGGCGGGCCCGAGGAATTCGGGCTCGTTCGCCACGACGGGGCAAGCGGCATAACAGAGCATGCAGTTGATGCACATGCTGAACTGCTTGAACGTCGCGAGCTGCTCCGCGGACTGCGAGTAGGTTCCCTTGGTCTCGTGGAGAGCCGCCTGGTCGGCCGCCTTCTCCTTCGCGCGCACGATCCAGGGCTTCACGCTCTCGAATTTGTGCATGAAGCCGTCGAGCTCGACGACGAGATCGCGGACGACGGGGAAGTTCGCGAGCGGCTCGATGTCGATGCGATCGCCGTAGTCGTTGATCGACGTCTTGCAGGTCAGCTTGGGCTCGCCGTTCACCATCATGCCGCACGAGCCGCAGACGGCCATGCGACAGGACCAGCGATGGGAGACCGAGCCGTCGAGCTCGTCCTTGATGAAGTTGACCGCGTCGAGGACCTTCCAGTCGGGCTCGCACGGAACCTTGTATTCCTGCTTGCGCGGCGCCTGGTCCTTGTCGGGGTCGAAGCGCGTGATGACGATCGTCTTCTCGGCCATCAGTATTTCCGTTCCTCCGGCACCCATTTGCCGAGCACGACGTCCTTCTTCCCGAGCCGCGGACCGGCCGGGTCGTGGTGGACCATCGTGTGGTAGAGATAGTTCGTGTCGTCGCGGGTCTTGAAGTCCTTGCAGGTATGCGCGCCGCGGGACTCCTTGCGATGCGCAGCCGAGACGGCGAGCGTCTCGGCGACCTCGACCATGTTCTGCAGCTCGAGGGCCGTGATGACCTCGGTATTGAAGACCTTGCTCTCGTCTTCGAGCCGCAGATCGGCGACCCGGCCCCGCAGCTGGGCCGTCGCGATGACGCCCGCCTGCATCGAGACCTGCTCGCGGTAGACGCCGCAGCTGTCTTCCATGACCTGGTTCAGCTCGCGGCGAATCGCGGCGATCTTCTCGCCGCCCTTCTTGCGGCCGCGCAGGTTCGCGACGCGCCCTGCCTCTTCCTCGCACTGCGCGATCACGGCCCGCTCGTCGCCGGCCCCCGCGCCCTTCGAGTAGTTCATGGCATGGCGGGCGGCCGCCGCGCCGAACACGAGGCATTCGGTCAGCGAGTTGGAGCCGAGCCGGTTGGCGCCGTTGATCGAGACGCAGGCGGTCTCGCCGGCGGCGTAGAGGCCGGGCAGGATCGTCGCGCCGTGGATGTCGGTATCCACGCCGCCCATCATGTAGTGGACGACCGGGCGGATCGGGATCGGCGTCGTCACGGGATCGACGCCGACGTAGGTCTTCGCCAGCTCGCGCACGAAGGGCAGCTTGAAGTTGATGACGTCCGCGCCGAGATGCGTGAGATCGAGATGGACGTAGGCGCCGTAGGCGCCCGAGAAGCCGCGGCCCGCCTCGATCTCCTGCACGATGGCGCGGGAGATCATGTCGCGCGGGCCGAGCTCGGCCTTCTTGCCGACGCCGTAGTCGTAGTCGACGAGGAAGCGCTCGCCCTTGTTGTTGCGGAGGTAGCCGCCCTCGCCTCGGGTCGCTTCCGTGATGAGGATGCCGGTTCCGGGCAGGCCGGTCGGATGGTACTGGACGAACTCCATGTCCTTGAGCGGCACGCCGGCGCGATAGGCGAGCGCCATGCCGTCGGCGGTCTTGATGGTCCCGTTCGTCGTGAAGGGGAAGATCTTGCCGCCGCCGCCGGTCGTGAGGATCACGCCGCGTCCGAGGATGGCGTTGTACTCGCCCGTCCGGATGTCGAGCGCCGCGACGCCGCGGCAAGCGCCGCCTTCGACGAGCAGCTTCGAGACGAAATATTCGTCGTAGCGCACGATGTTCTTGAAGCGCATCGAATGCTGGAAGAGCGCGTGGAGCATGTGGAAGCCGATCTTGTCGGCCGCATACCAGGTCCGCTTCGTCGTCATGCCGCCGAAGGCGCGGGTCGCGACGGTGCCGTCTTCGTTGCGCGAGAAGGGGCAGCCCCAGTTCTCGAGCAGCGCGAGCTCCTTGGGGGCCTGCTCGACGAAGTAGACGATCGCGTCCTGGTCGCCGAGGAAGTCGGAGCCCTTGACGGTATCGAAGCCGTGCAGCTCGAGATTGTCGTCGTCGCGCGCGACGGCCGCAGCGCCGCCCTCGGCCGAAACCGTATGGCTGCGCATCGGATAGACCTTGGAGACGAGCGCGATCGAGGCGTTCGGATGATTCTCCGCGGCTTCGATCGCCGCCCGAAGTCCCGCGCCGCCGCCGCCGACGATGACGATGTCATGTCGGAACACATTCATGGGTCAACCCCTCTCAAACGCTCTTTGCAAACGCTCTTGCCCTCGGCTGCTTCTCGATCGGCCCCACCGATCGGGAGTCGATCGGCATCCGATCCGGAGCTCATCCGGAGCCCATCCGAAATCCAGGTCTCTTCGGCGCGAACACGCCCGCGCGCCCCTCTTCGGGCCGGACCCTAGCCGGCCCGGAACCGCCGTCCTACCCCGGCGCCACCGGGTTTTAACCGAACTGACTTGCGATGGAAAGATGATCGGAGGATCCACTTCGCGAGCGGGTGGCTTCCAGGCGCACGAACCCGGCGAATGCCTGAGGCGCTCGGCCCGCCTCGACACGCCTCGGCGCGGGCCATCCGGAGGCGGCGCCGGGCCGCACCGACCGCGCGCATCAGGCGGGCAGTGAGGGTTCCTGCTGGGTCAGGCAGTGGACCGCGCCCAATCCCAGAACGAGGTTTCGGCCGGGAATCGGGACGATCGGGCGATCGGGGATCGCCTTCTCGAGGATCGCGATCGCCTCGCGATCCGCGTCGACCCCGAAGACGGGCAGCAGCACGGCGGCGTTCGCGAAGTAGAAGTTGGCGTAGCTCGCCGGCAGCCGGCCGTCCGGCCCCGCGACGATGCCCGGCGTCGGCAGCTCGACGACCTCGAGCCGCCGCCCCCGCGCATCGGTCATCGCTTCGAGCCGATCGCGATTCTCCTTCAAGACCCGGTAGTTGGAATCCGCCGGATCCCGTTCGACGATCGTGACGACGCGGCCCTCCGCGACGAAGCGCGTCAGATCGTCGACATGGCCGTCCGTGTCGTCGCCCTCGATGCCGTCGCCGAGCCAGAGGACCTTCTCGGCCCCGAACGCCTCGCCGAGGACGCGCTCGAGCCCCGCCCGCGAGCGGTCGTGGCCCGGCCGGTCGCGGTTCGGGTTCAGCAGACAGGACTCGGTCGTCAGGATCGTGCCCGCCCCGTCGCCGTCGATGCCGCCGGCCTCGAGGACGAGATCGAAGGCGACGCGCGGCACGCGGGCGATCTGCGCCATCTGCTCCGCGACCCGTTCGTCCCGGTCCCACGGCGGATATTTCCCGCCCCAGGCGTCGTAGAGAAAATCGAGCAGCACCCGGCGCGGGCCGTCCTCCGTCTGCTCGAACACGAAGATGCCGCCGTGGTCCCGGACCCAGGCGTCGTTGGTCGGGATGCCGCGCAGATGGACGCGAGAGAGATCGTTGATGCCGGCGCCGAGCAGCCGCGTCCGGACGTGCTCGGCGAGCCCGGGATCCCCGACGTTGATCTCGACGTCCTCGCCCGGCAGGATCGCGCGCACCATCTCGCAGAAGGCGTCCTCGGCCTCCCGCAGCCGCGTCGGCCACGTCTCGCGGTTGCGCGGCCAGGAGAGCCAGGTCGCGCGGTGCGGCTCCCATTCGGCGGGCCAGCGCCGTCTCGGCGACTGGGTCACGAGCGCCCTCGCCCGCCCGGCGCGTCGCCGCGCCCGCGCGCATCCGGCCGTGCGGCGCGATCGAAGGCATCACCGCGATCGCTGAAGCGATCGGCGAGCCCTTGATAGGCGTCGATGCGGCGATCGCGCAGGAACGGCCAGTCGCGCCGCACACGCTCGCTCGCGCTGCGGTCGCATTCGACGACGAGCACCGCCTCCGCATCGTCCGGCGCGACGGCCAGCATTCGGCCCATCGGATCCGCGACGAAGGAGCTGCCCCAGAAGCGGATGCCCGTCCCGGACGCGCCCTCGAGCGTTTCATGGCCGACACGATTCACGCCGACGACGAAGAGCCCGTTCGCGATCGCATGCGCGCGCTGGATGGTATGCCAGGCATCGCGCTGCGCGGCGTCGACCGCCGGATCCTCCTCGAACTGCCAGCCGATCGCCGTCGGATAGAAGAGGATCTCCGCACCGAGCAGCGTCGTCGCGCGCGCGGCTTCGGGGAACCACTGGTCCCAGCAGACCAGCACGCCGAGCCGGCCTGCGGCGGTCTCATGGACCTGAAAGCCGAGATCGCCGGGCGTGAAGTAGAACTTCTCGTAATAGAGCGGATCGTCCGGGATGTGCATCTTGCGATAGCGGCCGGCGAGCTGGCCGGCCTCGTCGAGGACGACGGCGGTGTTGTGATAGAGGCCGGCCGCGCGGCGCTCGAAGAGCGAGACGACGAGCGAGACCCCGAGGTCCGCGGCCTGCTTCGAGAGCGCCTCCGTCGACGGGCCCGGGATCGGCTCCGCCCAGTCGAAGCGGCGCGCGTCCTCGTTCTGGCAGAGGTAGTAGGTCCGGAAGAGCTCGGGGAGACAAACGACTTCGGCGCCCCGCCGCGCGGCGTCCGCGATGCCATCCATCGCGAGCGCGAGATTGCGCGCGGGATCGGCGTCGCAGCGCATCTGGACGAGCCCGACCTGGAGAGGCGCGCCGGCCTTCGATCGCGCACCGCCCCCCGCCTTCGCGCGGTCGGCTCCCGCTCTGCCCTGCGTGCTGCCTTGCGTGCTGGCCATGGCGGCCCTGGATAAGTCAGCCCCTCTTTTCGCGCAACCGTTCCGCGGGGCCGCCCCCGCGTGACCGGCCCTGTCACGGCCTCCAGCGAGGATTCCGACAGGCAATCGATCCAGCAGCGATCGGCGCGAGGAGGGGAAACGATGGGAAGCGGGATCCGAACGAGGCGCACGGCGACGACGAGGACGGGGACGGGGACGAGGACCGGGACGAGGGCGCAGACGAGCGCGGGGACGGCGAGGACGAGAGCGAGGAGGAAGCCGCAGGCGAAGAACGAGGCGGCGACGAAGGCAACGACGCGAACGAGGATGCGGCCGAGAGGGCGTGCCGGGATGGGGACGAGGCCAGGAACGAAGGCCGCGATCGCACATCGACTGATCCTCTTCCGCATGCGCACGGCGGGCAGCCCCCTGGCGGCGCGGGGCGCCGGTCGCCCCGGGGTAGCGCGGCCAGGGCCTTCCGATCCGTCCTATGTGCGGCCGCCGCGACGCGATTGGAGCGGAGTGCGGTCTGGATTCCTCGAGGTCTTCCTGACCCTCGCGCTGACGATCGGATTCGGATTCGCCTGGGCTGCCGCCGAGCGGCTGTGGCTCGGGGATCCGCCCGCAAACGAGGCGCGGCGCAGCGGTGTGCCCCTGAACCCGGCCGGGCGCTTCGCAACCGGATACCCTGCAGCGTTCCCGCCCGGGCGATGAGGTCCGGGGCGGGAACCCTTGAACCGGAGAGGAGGCCGCGATGAAAGGCTCAGGAGCCAGCCCCCTCGAGCCGTGGATCGAGGCCGAGATCGCGGCGAGCCCGCGGCGGACGGTGCTCGTCGACGGATTCAACGTCCTGCATATGGCGCTGCTCGCAGGCGAGCGCGACTCGATCTGGTGGGGGAGGGCGGCGCGAGAGAAGCTGCTCGCACGGGTATGCGGCTGGCCGGAAAGCGGCGATGAGATCTGGGTCGCGTTCGACGGGACGCAGCCGGCCTGGTCGGTGGTCGCGATTCAGGCGGCGGGCACCGATCGCGAGGGCGAGCGGGCGGGCCGCCGCGGACCGATCGTCCACAGCCTCTTCGTCGAATCGGCGGACGATTGGATC